>NZ_JBEXUS010000092.1:0-32805 GCF_040614455.1 Nocardia sp. NPDC005978 | reverse complement strand
GCGCGGCCGCCGAGATCCGCGCACTGGCCGAGTCGCTCGGGATTCCGGTGGCCACCGAGATCGGCGGCCGGGGCATCGTCAGCGACGACCACGAACTGTCGGTCTCGCTGCCCACCGCGCACCGGCTGTGGTCGCGGGTGGATGTGGTGCTGGCCGTGGGCACTCGCCTGCGCCGGCCGTACGCCGAATGGGGTGTGGCGGGTCTGCGCATCATCCGGGTGGACGTGGACGAGCGGGAGATCCACCGCGTCGCGCCGCCGGAGGTGGCGCTGGTGGGTGATGCCGCGAGCATCGTGCGCGCGCTGGCGGACGGGCTGCCGCCCGCGGGTCCGGGGCGACCGCGCACCGACTGGACCGCCGCGGTCGCCGTCGCCAAAAGTGAAGTCGAGCAGGAGATCTCGACCCTGGTGCCGCAGGTCGACTACCTCGACGCCATGCGCGCCGCGCTACCGGACGACGGCTACTTCGTGGACGAGCTCACCCAGGTCGGCTACACCGCCCGGGTGGCCTTCCCGGTGCGCAGGCCCTCGACGTACATCTCCTCCACCTACCTCGGCGCACTGGGCTTCGGCTACGCCAGCGCGCTCGGGGTCAAGATCGCCCACCCGGAGCGGCCGGTGCTGTCCATCTCCGGGGACGGCGGATTCCTCTACACCGCCATGGAATTGGCGACCGCCGTGCAGCACGGCATCGGCGTGGTCGCCGTGGTCTTCAACGACAGCTCCTACGCCAACGTCGAACGCTCCCAGCGCAACTACATGAAGCGCGCGCTGGGCACCGACCTGCTCAACCCGGACTTCGCCGCGCTGGCCGAATCCTTCGGCGCGTACGGCGTGCTCGCCAACGATCCGCCGGACCTGCGCACCGAGATCGAGAAGGGCTTCACCCGCACCCGGATCCCGACGGTGATCGAGGTGCCCGTGGGCGACCTGCCGAATCCGTGGCCGTTCATCCGGCTGCCGAAAGTCCGGTGACGGCCCCCTCGCCGCTCGGCGCCCGCACCGGCGCCCCCTACCTCCCAGGAGACGAACCGTGTCCATAGATCCCAAGAACCCCCTGGCCTTTCGCGCGGCCCTGGCACACACCCGCACCCAGGAGATCGCCTACATCGCGCGCATCTGCCAGACGCACCCCGACGCACTGGATCTGAGCTTCGGGCAGTCGGATCTGCCCACCCCCGAGGTGGTGTGCCGCGCGGCCGAGCGCGCGATCGCCGAGGGCAAGACCACCTACGCCTACCGGCGGGGCGTGGAGCCGCTGCGCCAGGCGATTCTGGACTACCACCGTCAGACCCACAAGGTCGACCTCGATCCCGAGCGGCTCTCGGCCACGTCCTCGGGCATGACGAGCATCATGGTCTCGCTGCAGTGCCTGGTCGAACCCGGCGACAACGTCATCGTCGTGGCCCCGGTGTGGCCGAACGTGGTCATCGCCATCGAGGCCATGGGCGCGACAGTTCGCTTCGTACAGCTGGATTCGGACGACGACGTCTGGTCCCTGGACCTGGACAAGGTGGCCGCGGCCTGCGACGACCGCACCCGCGCGATCTTCGTGACCTCGCCGAGCAACCCCACCGGCTGGATCATGAGCGGCCCGCAGCAGCGCGAACTCCTGGACCTGGCACGGCAACTGGGCACCTGGGTGATCGCGGACGAGGTCTACGGCCGCATCGTCTACGACGGCTCCGAATCCACCCCGTCCTTCCTACAGGTCGCCGCCGACGACGATCCGCTGTTCGTGGTGCAGAGCTTCTCCAAGACCTGGTCCATGACGGGCTGGCGGCTGGGTTGGCTGATTCACCCCGCTGCCCTGGCGATTCAGGTCGGCAACCTCAGCGCCATCAACAGCACCGGGTCGGCCACCTTCGTCCAGCACGCCGGGGTCGCGGCCATTCGCGAGGGCGACGCCTTCCTGGCGCAGTTGCGCGAGCACTCCGCGGTGGGGCGGCGCATCGTGACCGCCGCGTTCGCGGGTGAGGATCGCATTGTGGCGCCGGAGGTTCCGGCGTCGTTCTTCTCGTTCTTCCGCATCGCCGGGGTGACCGACTCGCTGGCCTACGCCGAGGAACTGATCACGCGCGCCGGGGTCGGCATCGCGCCCGGCTCGGCGTTCGGGCCCGGCAACGACGGCTGGTTCCGGCTCTGCTTCGCCCAGGATCCGAAGCGGCTCGAGACCGCGCTGGACCGGCTGCTGTCCGCGATCTGATGGTCCGGCGGACTTACCTTTTCGATCGGTGCTGGAGGTTCCGGTGAGCAAGAGCACGCGCGGTGGCGCGTTCGACAAACCCCTGCCCGACGGGGTCGGGCGGGACACGCTCGGGGTGCGCGGCGGGCTCATGCGCTCGGGGTTCGAGGAGACCTCCGAGGCGCTGTTCCTGACCTCGAGCTTCGTTTTCCCGGACGCGGCCTCCGCCGAGGCCGCGCTGGCCGGGGAACTGGATCATTTCGTCTACTCGCGCTTCCGCAATCCGACCGTGGCGATGTTCGAGGAGCGGATTCGGCTGCTGGAGGGCGCGGAGGCCTGTTTCGCCACGGCCAGCGGCATGAGCGCGGTGTTCACCGCGCTCGGCGCGCTGCTGCGCGCGGGCGATCGCCTGGTGGCCGCGCGCGGGCTGTTCGGCTCGTGCTACGTGGTGTGCAACGAGATCCTGCCGCGCTGGGGCGTGGAGACGGTCTTCGTCGACGGTGAGGATCTCGCGCAGTGGGCGGAAGCACTGAGCGAGCCGGCCACCGCGGTGTTCTTCGAAACCCCCGCCAATCCCATGCAGTCGCTGGTCGACGTGGCGCGGGTGTGCGAGCTGGCGCACGCGGCCGGTGCGACGGTGGTGCTCGACAACGTGCTGGCTTCCCCGGTGCTGCAGCGCAGTTTCGATCTCGGCGCGGACGTGGTGGTGTATTCGGGCACCAAGCACATCGACGGGCAGGGCCGGGTGCTCGGCGGGGTGATCCTGGGCTCGAAGGAGTACATCGAGGGGCCGGTGAACACGCTCATGCGCAACACCGGACCGTCGCTGAGCCCGTTCAACGCCTGGGTCATGCTCAAGGGGCTGGAGACCATGTCGCTGCGCGTGAACCATTCCAGCGCTTCGGCATTGCGCATCGCGGAGTTCCTGGAGCGGCATCCGGCCGTGGCCCGGGTGCACTATCCGTATCTGCCCTCGCATCCGCAGTACGAGCTGGCGCGGGCGCAGATGAGCGCGGGCGGCACCGTGGTCACCTTCGAGCTCGCCGCGCCCGAGGCCGAGATCGCCAAGAAGCGGGCCTTCGCGGTGCTGGACGCGCTGCGGGTCATCGACATCTCGAACAACCTCGGCGACGCGAAAACCCTCGTCACGCATCCGGCGACGACCACACACCGTTCCATGGGCCCCGAGGGCCGCGCAGCGGCGGGCATCACCGACGGCGTGGTGCGGATCTCGGTCGGCCTGGAGAACGTCGAGGACCTGATCGCGGATCTGGAATCCGCCCTGAACTGTTGCGGCGCATGATGTTTCGCCGCACATGAACCAACGACCCCGGCGCGCCGCGCTTTCCGGCGGCCGCCACATCTCTACCAAGGAGTGAAACGAATGTCTTCCACAACTGACCCGGGATCCCTGGCCTCGATCACGAACGAGGAGATCATGGACAGTCACCTCGGCGGCAAGCTGACCGTCGAGCTGTCCACCGCGGTCGAGACCCAGCGCGATCTGTCCATCGCCTACTCCCCGGGTGTCGCGCAGGTCAGCCGGGCCATCGCGAAGGACCGGACGCTGTCCAAGACGCACACCTGGGCCGAGCGGCTGGTCGTGGTGGCCAGTGACGGCACCTCGGTGCTGGGCCTGGGCGATATCGGCGCCCTGGCCTCGCTGCCGGTGATGGAGGGCAAGGCCGCGCTGTTCAAGAAGTTCGCGGGCCTGAATTCGATTCCGCTGGTGTTCGACACGACCGACGTGGACGAGATCGTCGAGACACTGGTCCGGCTGCGCCCGAGCTACGGCGCCATCAACCTGGAGGACATCTCGGCGCCGCGCTGCTTCGAGATCGAACAGCGGCTCATCGAGGCGCTGGACTGCCCGGTCATGCACGACGACCAGCACGGCACCGCCATCGTGACGCTGGCCGCGCTCAACGGCGCGGCCAAGGTGCAGGGCCGCGACATCGCCGGGCTCAAGGTCGTGGTGTCCGGCGCGGGCGCGGCGGGTGTGGCGTGCAGCGACATCCTGCTGGCCTCGGGGGTGCGCGACATCATCGTGCTGGACTCCAAGGGCATCGTGAGCCGGGACCGCGCCGACCTGAACGAGGTCAAGGCCGACCTGGCCGCGCGCACCAACCCGCGCGACATCACCGGCGGCGCGGCCGAGGCCCTGGCCGGCGCGGACGTCTTCCTGGGTCTGTCGGCCGGTCTGATCGCCGAGGATCTCATCGCCACCATGGCTCCCGAGTGCATCGTGTTCGCCATGTCCAACCCGGATCCGGAGATCCACCCCGACGTCGCGGCCAAGTACGCGGCCATCGTGGCCACCGGGCGCAGCGACTTCCCGAATCAGATCAACAACGTGCTGGCCTTCCCCGGCGTGTTCAAGGGTGCGCTGGACGCGGGCGCGCGCCGGATCACCGAGGGCATGAAGATCGCGGCGGCCGACGCGATCCTGTCGGTCGTCGCGGACGAACTCGCGGTGGACAAGATCGTGCCCAGCCCGCTCGATCCGCGGGTGGCCCCGGCGGTCGCCGCGGCGGTGGCGGCCGCGGCCCGGGCCGAGGGCGCGGTCTGATCCGCCGCCGCACACCGTAATTCACGCGATACATCAGCGCCCGGTTCGTAACGGCCGGTCGCTGGTTTATCGGCGTATTTCCCTTTCTGAAACATGTTCTGAATATTGTTGGCGCGCAGTCCCTCTCGGATTGTGAGCGATCACAAAGCGGTGCTCGCGTTGCCGGATGACTCGCACAGGGGATGTTGCGAGTTCCGTTGCAGGGGTTTGAAACGTCGGTTAGCATGATCGCGGAACAAACGAGTTATGTTGTGGCAGAACTAAATTCGCAGGACTACGGCTGTTCATTCGCCGGAGTTCGTTTCGATTATCGCTGCGCAATTCAATAGATATGGGCCGGAGTTCGTTTCGAACTTCCGGTGATTTCCCATCGGCTGTGGGTGAAGAGCGGCCGATTAATTCGATATCCGTACGCGGATATTCGGATCGGTCTGCGCACGCACGACCGCGCTGCCCCGTTTCAGGCTCGAAAGCAATACGCCAGGAGGAACCACGTGGCTCTCACGATCAGATCGCTGCACCCGCTCTTCGTTGCCGAGGTGACCGGGGTGGACCTCGCCTTACCGCTGCCGGACGAGGTGTTCGCCGAGATACACGCGGCCTTCGATCGTTACGCGATCCTGGTCTTCCCCGGCCAGCCGCTGACCGACGAACAGCAGCTGGAGTTCAGCCGGCGCTTCGGGCCGCTGGAAACGGCCCCGAACTACGCCGGCAAGGCCCTGCGACTGCGCAACGAGTTCACCGACATCTCCAACCTCGACTACGAGGGCAAGATCCTGGATCCCAAGGACCGGCTGAACGGCTACAACTCGGGAAATCAGCTGTGGCACACCGATAGTTCGTTCAAGGTCCGGCGTGCCAAGTGCTCGCTGCTGTCCGCCCGGGAGCTGCCGCCCACCGGCGGCGAGACCCAGTACGCGGACATGCGCTCGGCCTACGACGCCTTGGCGCCGGACCGCCGGGCCGAACTCGCCGACCTGGTCGCCATGCACAGCATCGCCACCTCGCGCAGCAAGATCGGGTTCGACGGCTTCAACGACGACATCACCACGGCGCTGCCGCCGGTGCCCCAGCGCCTGGTCGATCACTACCCGGACTCCGGGCGCACCAGCCTCTACCTCGCCCACCACGCCTCGCACCTGCTGGGTATGCCGATCGAACAGGGCCGGGCGCTGCTCGAGGAACTCATCGAGTTCGCGACCCAGGAACGGTTCGTCTACACCCAGAACTGGCAGGTCGGCGATCTGGTGGTGTGGGACAACCGCGCCACCATGCATCGCGGCCGCCCCTACGATCTGACCCATCGCCGCGTGCTGCACCGCACCACCGTCTCCGATGTGCTGACCGCGTTCGAGGAGCGGGCCACGCCCGCGCAGCGAGCCGCGGTCGAAGCCGAAGCTCCCGAGCACGCCGCCAGGCAGGAGTCGGCCCGTGCGAGCAACTGATTCTTCCTCCGACTGTCCGGATTACCGTTCCGCCCCAGCGACTTTCACCCCCGCCGGGGATCTGGTGATGCCCGCGGCCGCGCGCCCGGTCATCATCGGCTGCGGTCACATGGGCCTGGCCATCGCCCGCGGCCTGCTCGGCGCCGCGCCCGATCGCCCCGTGGTCGCGGTCGAGACCAGCCCCGAGCGCCGCGCGGTGCTGGCGCAGTACCCCGGCCTCGAGGTCACCGCCGAATTGTCCATCGCCCCCGGCGATTTCCTGGTCCTCGCGGTGCCGCCGCAGGTGTTCGGCGAGTTCGCCGCCGCCCGGCGCCACCTGTTCGCCCCGGACACCCCCGTGCTCTCGGTGATGGCGGGCCTCAATGCCGCCACCATCGCCGCGGCCCTGGGCACCTCCCAGGTTGTGCGCTCGATCCCGAACACCCCCTCCGAGGTCTTCCAGGGCATGTCGGTCTACTACGCGGACGACGCGGTCTCCGCGGACACCGTCGCGCAGGCCGATCTGCTGCTGCGCGCCATCGGCAAGGCGCTGCGTGTGCAGGACGAGGAGTTGATCGACGACGCCACCGCGCTGTGCGGCGGCGGCCCGGCCTTCGTCAGCTACATCGTCGACGCCTTCTGTCAGTTCGCCGCCGCCCGCGGGTTCACCGAGGCCGCCGGACGCGAGATGGCCGTACAGGTCTTCGGCGGCACCGCGACCCTGATCGGGGAGAGCGACAAGCCCCCGATGCAGCTGTGCCGCGAGGTCATGACCCCGAACGGCACCACCGAACGCGGCATCGCCGCCTTCGAGGCCGCGGAGCTGAAGAACTCCGTGCTGGCGGCGCTGGCCGCCTCCGCACAGCGCTCCCGGGAGTTGGCCGCCGCCATGAGCGGAGCGGTCGATGCTTGAGAACCGTAGTGACGGCGCGGATTCCGCCACCGTCGTGGAGGTCCCGCCGACGGGTTACGAGGCCGTCTTCGACGGCGGCCACCGCTTCCGCCTGCTCGACCGGCCCGGGACGTTCCGGCTCAGCCGGGCCGGGCTGGCGCTGGGCAACCATCTGCGCGCCAACCTGCGCCCGGCGGAGATCGGCGGTCGCATCCTCGAGGTCGGCACCGGCAGCGGGGCCATCGCGCTGCTGCTGCGCGACATGGGCGCGACCTCGATCGCCGCCACCGATATCTGCGCCGCCGCCGTGGAGTCCGCGCGGCAGCACGAGGTGGCGAATTTCGGCGACTCGATCATCGACTTCGAACACTGTGATCTGTTCCCGCGCAACGACTCCGGGGAGAACGAGCGCTTCGATCTGATCGTCTTCAACCCGCCGGGCTGGCGGACGCCGCCGGGGCTGGCCGAATCCGGGCTCGCCGAGCTGGACGGCACCTTGAACCTGGACGCCATGTTCTACGGCGACAGCGTGGTGCTGCGCTTCCTGCAGCAGCTGCCGGACCATCTGACCGAGAACGGCCGGGCCGTCATCGGTTTGAACTCGCTCATCGGCATCGCCGACATCGCGGACCGGGCGGCCTCGGCGCATCGCGCCCGCACCGGCTCGGCCATCCACTCGCGCGTGCTCGAGAGCTGCGAATTCCCGCTCATGTTCTACACCGAGGAATGGGCGCGGGTGCGCGAGTTCCTGCTCACCGAGTTCGAGCGCGGCCGCAGGGAATACGCGGCCACCTACGTGACCAAGGGCGACACCATCCACTGGTTCTACGAGATCACCGAGGTCACCGTGGAACCGCTGGCCCTGTCCACCGCCGCGCCGCGGCACGAACCCCCCGTCGGGTAGGGCGGATGACGAATCCGGCGGTCCGGCCGACCTACGACGTGGTGGTCATCGGCCTGGGCATCATGGGCGCTTCGGCGCTGCACCATCTGAGCCGGCGCGGGGTGCGGGTGCTGGGCGTGGAGGCGCACGGCCCGCTGCACGCCCTGGGCTCCTCGCACGGTCAGTCGCGCATCTTCCGGCGCGCGTACTGGGAAGGCGAGCAGTACGTTCCGCTGCTGGAGCGCTCCTACGCGGGCTGGCTCGAACTCGACGCCGCCGCACACGACACCATCGCGGTCCGGACCGGCGGGCTGTTCGTCGGCTCGCCCGAATCCGCGCTGGTGCAGGGTTCGCGGGCCACGGCGGTGCGCAGCGGCATCGACCACGAATACCTGGACGCGGCCGCGATCACCGAGCGCTTCCCGGCTTTTCACGTGCGCCCCGACGCGGTGGGGGTGTACGAGCCGGACGCGCTCATGCTCTTCGCCGATCACGCCCGGCTCACCTATCTCTCCCGGGCCGCGGCCGCCGGCGCGCATCTGGCGTACGGGCAGACCGTGCGCTCGGTGCGCACGGGTTCCGGTGGCGCGCTCACGATCTCGGGCGACGACTGGGAGGTGAGCTGCGGCGCGGTGGTGCTCTCGGTCGGCGCCTGGATCGGCCGGTTCCTGCCCGGGGAGATCGCGCCGCTGGTCACCCCGATGCGGATTCCGGTGTACGAGTTCGACGTCGAGGAAGCGCGCGAACGCGACCACTGCACCGGCCGGTTCCCCGCGTTCCTGTACGAGGACGACGCCGGGGCGCTGGTCTACGGGCTGCCCAAGTGGCGGGTGGACGAGGGCGGACTCAAACTCGGCTTCCACAACCGGCAGCTGTCGCCGCTGGACATCGAGAGCGACCGCCGCCCGCCCGCCGAACGTGAACGACTCGAGCTGTGGCGCACCATCAATCCGGTGCTGCCGGGGGTGCGCAGCACCGGCCGCGGCATCTCGTGCGTCTACACCATGTCGCGTGACGAGAGCTTCCTGATCGGGCGTTCACGCGAGGTCGAGGGGGTCGTGTACGCGAGCGCCTGTTCCGGGCACGGCTTCAAGTTCGCGCCGGGCATCGGGGAGGTGCTGGCCGAGCTCGCCCTGGACGGCCGGTCCGCGGTGGACGTCTCGGACTTCCGTCCCGAGCGGATGGCCACCACCGATGTGGCCTGACCCCCGCCCGCGCGCGGAAAACACTGGGAGCGAGGACTTTTCATGAGTGACAGGAATGTGGCGGAACGATCCGCCGAACCGGCCGGCGAGCCGGGGGCCGACACCGCGGACACGATGCCCGGTCTGCCCCCGGGCTATCGTCCGTGGCCCGCGCTCTGGGCCCTGGTCACCGGCATCTTCATGATCCTGGTGGACTCCACCATCGTCTCGGTGGCCTCGGACGCCATCTGGGTGGACCTGGAGACCGACCTGAACTCGGTGGTCTGGGTGACCAGCGGCTACCTGCTGGCCTACCTGGTGCCGCTGCTGCTGTCCGGGCGGCTCGGGGACATGTTCGGGCCCAAGCGGGTGTACCTGGCCGGACTGGTGATCTTCACGGCGGCCTCGGCGCTGTGCGGACTCGCCGAGACCGCGCCGCAGCTCATCGCGGCCCGCGTGGTGCAGGGACTGGGCGCGGCCCTGATGACCCCGCAGACCCTGGCCGTGGTCACCCGCACCTTCCCCGCGCACAAGCGCGGCGCGGCCATGGCCCTGTGGGGTTCGGTGGCCGGGCTCGCGATTCTGGTGGGGCCCCTGGCCGGTGGGCTGCTGGTGGACCGCTTCGGCTGGCAGTGGGTGTTCTTCGTCAACGTCCCGGTCGGGCTGGCGGCGCTGGTCGCGGCCGCGCTGCTGGTGCCGAACCTGCCCCGCAACCGGCACCGGATCGACTACGCGGGCATCGCGCTCAGCGGTGTGGGATTGTTCCTGCTCGTCTTCGGATTGCAGCAGGGGCAGCACTACGACTGGGGGCACGTCGGGAACCTCGGCCCGCTGCCGATCTCGGTGTGGGGCTTGATCATCGCGGGCCTGGCCACCCTCGGCGCGTTCGTGTGGTGGCAGTCCCGGGCCACGGATCCACTCATGACGCTCACCCTGTTCCGGGACCGCAATTTCGCGGTGAGCAGCATCGCGGTGGCGGGGATGGCCTTCGCCATCACCGGGATGGCCATTCCGCTGATGCTGTTCGCGCAGAAGTCCCTGGGGCTCAGTCCCACCCGGTCGGCGCTCATGCTCATTCCGCTGGCGGTGGCCTCGGCGGCGCTGGCCCTGCCCGCGGGGAAGCTGACCGATACTGTGCACCCGCGCTACCTCACCGGTTTCGGCTTCGCGGTGTTCGCCGCGGCGCTGTTCTGGCTCGGCTACGCCGCGTACCAGGGGGCCTCGGTGCCGGCGCTGCTCACCCCGATCACCCTGGTCGGGGTCGGCAACGCCTTCATCTGGGGGCCGCTGACCGCGATCGCCTACCGCAACCTCGCCCCCGAACTCGCCGGCGGCGCGTCCGGGGTCTACAACGCCACCCGGCAATTGGGCGGCGTGCTGGGCAGCGCCATGGTCGGGGTGCTCATGCAGCACGAGGTCGACGCCAAACTCGCGCCGCTGCTGGCGCGCATGCCCGGCGGGGCCGACGCGAACGCCGCGCACACCATCGGGCCGCTGCCGCAGGCGCTGCGGGATCCGTTCGCCGAGGCGATGGGGGCCAGCCTGTATCTGCCGGCCGCCACCCTGGTGCTGTGCTGTGTGCTGGCGCAGTTCCTGGTTACGCCGAATCCGGTCCGGCCGGAGTGAGAGCCGGTGTGGCCGTGCGCTGTTCGGCGGGCCGGGTGGCCCCGGGGGCGGCGATCACGTCGGTGACGATGCGCCGGTACGCCTCGGCGTATTCGCGGCCGAGCAGCGGGCCGTTGCCGCGCATACGCTCGCGCACCCACGCGATATCGGCGCGCGGATCCGCGGAGGTGCGAAATTGACTGCGGTGCTCCAGGATCGCGGTCAGCTTGCGTTCGGCGGTGCGGTCCACGTCGATCCACAGATCGGCGTGTTCGTGCCCGGGCACCCACACCTCGCCGACCCGGTGCGCGGGCAGCCCCTGCGCCAGCAGTTCGGGGAAGGCGCGCGGATTGCGGGCGAACGGGTAGACCGCGTTGAGCGCGGCCTCGCCGACGGCCAGGTGGTCCGGATGCGATGCGCCGATGGGGAACTGGAACGAGCGCAGCGGCTGATGGGTCAGCACCAGGTCGGGCCGGGCGCGGCGGATCTCGCGGGTCAGCGCCAGCCGCAGCGCGGCGTCATCGGCCAGGGCTCCGTCGGGGAACCCGAGGAAGGTCAGGTCGGTGACCCCGAGCACCCGGGCGGCGGCGCGCTGCTCGGCGTACCGGGTCGCGGTCAGGCGCGCGGCGGGCTCGTCCGGGTCCTCGCCGCCCTGTGCGCCGTCGCTCACCACCACGTAGCCCACCCACGCGCCCTCGTCCACCAGCCGGGCGACGGTGGCCCCGAAGCTGAACTCGGCGTCGTCGGGATGCGCGGTGATCACCAGCACCCGGTCGAAGGTGCGGGGGAGTGGAACGGGGGCCGCGACTGCGCCGGAAGTGTGGTCCATGGCCGAAACATACACCGGCCCAATTGATTTCGTTCGACAGATCACGCGCTGAAAGGGATATCACGTGACCGAGCAACTCTTCGCCGAGCGCGGCGCCGACCGCCTCGCGATCCAGCTGTACGAGCGGGCCGACGCCGCGACCGCCGTGCTGATAGTGCCCGCGATGGGCGTGCCCGCCCGGTACTACGACCGCTTCGCGACGGCGCTGCACGAGGCCGGTCGCGAAGTCGCGGTCCTGGATCTGCGCGGGGCCGGTGCGAGCACCCCGGCCGTATCACGCTCCAGCCGTGCCGATTACGCCGATCTGGCCGACGACGTGGGCGCGGTGCTGGACCTGCTGGCCGAACGCCGGGCCGGACGCCGCACCGTCCTGCTGGGTCATTCGCTCGGCGGGCAGGCCTGCGTCATGCACCTCGCGCGGTCGGGCCGCACCGATGTCGCCGCGCTGGTGCTGATCGCCGCCGGGATGCCGTACTGGCGCGCGTACGGTCCCACGGCCTGGCAGGCGCAGCTGTTGCGGACGGCGGTGACCTCGGTGACGGCGGTGCTGGGCTTCTGGCCGGGCTGGGGTTTCGGCGGACCCCAGACCGCCGGCGTGATGGGGGACTGGGCGCACACGAGCAGCACCGGCGAGTTCCCGCCCCGGCTGGGCGTCACCGAACGCCTGCCCGAACTCACCCTGCCCACGCTGGTGGTGACCGTCGACGGCGACGAGCACACCCCGCCCGCGGTGGTCGAGAAGCTGACGGAACTGCTCGTGTCGGCCCCGGTCGACCGTGAGCACATCACCGCGGAATTCGCCGGAACGAAGCTGGACCACTTCCGCTGGGTGAAGGCGGCGGCGCCGGTGGCCAAGGTCGTCCTGGAATGGGAGGCCGCGCACTGAGCTGACATCGAGCGCGCGGCGCCGGACGCCGCGCGCCGCACCGGCCGGGTCGGCCCGAACTCGCCCGCGACGACCGTCGCGCAGGCGCTGTCCGTGCTGCTCGAAGATTGAAAAGCCCTGTGCCGCAACGCATTGCGGCACGCAGATCCAGTCGCTACCTTGTGGTGCGCCCGCCAGTGCACGACGCGACCCGATGTCCGGGACCGCGCGGGGCGGAGCGCATCGGGGTATCGGCCGGCTCCCTCCGGGGAGAGAGGATGTGGACAATGAAGTACGTCATTCCCGCCAAGCGGGGGTCGAATCGCGTGCCGAACAAGAACTTCCGGCCCTTCGCGGACGGCAAGTCGCTGCTGGACATTCTCGTCACCAAGCTCATCCGGATCGCGGACGATCCCGCCGACGTCTACCTGTCCTCGGAGGACGAGACCACCCGCGAGGTCGCCGCGAAGTACGGCGCCTCGTTCCTGCCGCGCGAGGCGCACCTGACCGAGAACTCCTACCCGTTCCAGTCGGTGGTCAATCAGGTCTGCGCCCAGCTGCCGGGTGACGACGACGTGATGTGGTGCCACGCCACCGATCCGCTGTTCGACGACCATGCCGCGGTGGTGAAGTCCTGGGAGTCCCGCGATCCCGAGTCGGCGGACTCGATCGTGGTGGTCTACCCGATGAAGGACTACCTGCTCGATTCGAACTTCAATCCCATGGGTTTCGGGTTCGGGCCGTGGCATCGGCCCTCGCAGCAGCTGCCGGTCTTCTACATGCTCGGGTTCACCTGCTCGATCATGACCCGTTCGGTGGCCACGAACATCGGTCTGGTCGGCGCGAAGCCGATGTGGCACCCGGCCACCAACCTGACCATCGACATCGACACCCAGGACGAGTTCGACTTCGCCGCCAAACTGTACGAACTGGCGATCGCGCCACCGGCGGGCCGCGGTGCCGAGTCGTAGCCGCCACCTGGGGGCGGACCCGGTGCTGCTGGCCGAATCGGTCGCCGAACTGGTTCGCATCCCCAGCGTCAACACGCTGCAGGCCGGACCGCGCGCCCACGAGCACGGTCCGATCGGCGAGGGCGCGCTGGCCCGGTGGTTGGCCGCGCGGACGCGCGAATGCGGTTCGGACACGGTGGTTCTGGACGAGGTGCGTCCCGGCCGGCCCAACGTGTACGCCCGCTTCCCGGGCCGCACCGATCGGCTGGTGGTGGTGGACGTGCACACCGACACCGTCACCGTCGAGCACATGACCGACCCGCCGTTCGACGGCCGCGTCGCCGACGGCCGGGTGTGGGGGCGCGGCGCACTGGACAGCAAGGCCACCCTCGGCGTGCTGCTCGCCCTGCTCGACGGCTGGCGCCGGGACGGGCTGCGGCCCGAGCCGACCCTGCTGCTGGCGGGCACCGTCAGCGAGGAGGTCGGCGGCCTGCTCGGCGCGACCCGATTCCGGGAATGGGTGCGGGAGAACGATATTCGGATCGACCAGCTGCTGGTAGCCGAGCCGACCGAGTTCCGGCCGATCCACGGGCTCAAGGGCCTGGTGCTGCTCGAGGTCACCGCCCGCGGGGTCGCCGCGCATTCGTCCCGGCCCGACCTCGGCGTCAACGCCATCGAGGCCATGGCGCCGGTGATCGCCGCCTGCGTCGCGGAGAACGCACGGCTGCAGGGGCTCGCTGCCGCGACCGAGGTCGGCACCGGCACGGTGTCGGTCACCCGGATCTCCGGCGGCGAGGGCACCAACGTGATTCCCGACCGGTGCGCCATCGCGGTGGGCCGCCGCATCGTGCCCGGGGAGGAGCCCGGCGAGGTCGTCGCACAGCTGTCGGCGCTGATCCGGGCCGCGTGCCCGATCCCGTGCGAGATCACCTCGCTGCTGCCGCAGACCCCGGACGGGCAGCCCGGAACACCCGCGTTCTATCAGCGCCCGGACAGTGAACTCGTGCGGTTCCTGGCCGAAACCTGCGGTACGACACCGGCCGTCGCGCCGTTCGGCACCAATGCCCTGCGCTACGCCGGGCTCGCGCGGGAACTGGTCGTCTTCGGCCCGGGATCCATCGAACTCGCGCATCAGGCCACCGAGTACGTCGAGATCGCCGATCTGGCGCGCCTGGCCACCGTGCTCAGCGCCTGGCTCGATCCGGCCTGAACACCCGCAACACCGGAAGGAATTCGTGATGACCACCGCCACGGCCGCGTCCACGATCGACGACATCCGCGATCCCGTCGCGCGTTTCACGCGGGGCTGGATGCTCGCGACATCGACCGACGCCTACGGGATGGACCTGGGCTTCGCCTCGGGCAGCCGGTTCTGGGTGGTCGGGCGCGCCGGGGTGCTCGGCGACTGCCCGGTGGAGATCGCCGCCGCGGCAATCGCTTTCGAGCCGATCGAGAAGGTACGCGCGGCCTGGGAAACGGTGCCCGCGGGATTGACCCACCGAGACGTCGCCCTGCACTACCGCGATCGCATCGCCGCCTGGGGCGATCGGGTCTTCGCGGACCACCCGCCCGCGGAGCTGATCGAGCTCGAGGCCACCGCCCGCCGGATCGCCGGCGCGGCCCCCGCCGCGCTCGGTGTGCTGTTCGCGGGCTGGCGGCAGCTGTCCGCACCCGAATCACCCGGTGCGCGTGCGGCAGTGGCGCTGCACGTGCTGCGGGAGATGCGCGGCGCCGCCCATATCGCGGCCATCACCGCGTGCGGCCTCACCCCGCTGGACGCGATCCTGGCCGCACCGCATCCGCCGCCGCGCACCGGCCCGGCCTACGCCGAGCGGATGGGCTGGCGGGGGCCGTTCCGGGATCCCGCCGAAGTCCGTGTGCAACGGCTGGCGGCCGAAGAGCTCACCGGCACGATCCTCGAGCCCTACTTCTCGATCCTGACCCCGGGGGAGCTCGCGCGGTTCGGCGCGGGCGTGACCACCCTGTGCGAGACGTCGATTCGCGTCGGCGATTCCTGACAATCCCGGAAGACTCGGTCGATCGCAATGAATCTCACGGTATCGGCGCCGGCCGCCGATCGGCGGGCCGCCGCGAGCCCCCGCCCCCGGCTGCTCGTCGCGCCCATCTCCATCACCCCCACCAAGCCGCTGCTGCCCACCCACGTCAAGGGCATGCTGTGGGTCGACCTGCTGTGCAAGGCTTCCCGGGAAGTCGCGGAGGTCACCTGCATCTGGAACTCGCGCACCCCGAACCTGGCGGGCCAGACCGTGCAGTTCTGGGCCTACCTGGACCGCGAATACGGCGGGCACGACTATGCCGCCCTCGACGATCTCGACATCGGCCGGCTGTACGTCGAATTCCACGGCGCCGAAACGCGTTTCGACCCCACCGCGCTGCGCGACTACACCGAGCGCGTGGAGCGCACGGGCTGGGTGCATCCCGCCTCGGCCCGCATGCTCGATCTGTGGAGCGCGCAATTGCGCACGCTCGGCGTCGCCGACCCCGGCCTGCACGCCGATCGCCCGCACCCGTGCACCGCGCAGGACGTGGTGGACCGGCTGCGCGCGGACAAACTGTGCCTGGATCAGCGCGCGGTGGGGGGCCCGGTCTACCTGGACGGCACCCGCTGGGGCGTGCCGCTGCGCCCGGTGATCGGCGCGGACGGGCACGCCAACTACCTGCTCACCGCCCTGCGCGACATCCTGCCGGTGGTCGCGGACCACGATCACGTGCTGCTGGTGCACGACGAGGAGATCGCCCAGGATTTCGTCCTGGTCGAGAAGATCCTGGCGCACTACGGCGTCCGGACCTCGCGCCTGGCACTGGGGCGCGTGCCGCTGGGCGGCGTGGTGCAGTCCAGCCGGGCGGGCGGCTGGGACGGCGCGAGTTTGGGTGAGATATCCCGGACCGCGCTGGCACAGTTCACGATCGAGGAATATCGGCTGGGCATGCGCGTGTACTACGGCGCCATGCTGGGTCGCGCCGCCGGTGAGTCCTTCGACCAGCGGCTGCTCTACCGCGCCATGGTCCGCGCCCGCAAACTGCTGTCCGCGCCCGAGCGCCCCGGGGACGCGGGAGCCTTTGTGCGGCGCCATCTCACGCGGTCGGCCTGGGTCGACCCCTACCGTCTCTCCGCCGCGGTCATCAGCCGCCCCGTGCCCCGGGACGTGCTCACCGAACTCTTCCTGTGAAGAGCCAGTTTTTCGAAGAAGAAGGTCGCCCATGACATCCACCGACATCGAACAACGCGTCGACTCGATCCG
Source organism: Nocardia sp. NPDC005978 (assembly GCF_040614455.1). Lineage (NCBI taxonomy): Bacteria > Bacillati > Actinomycetota > Actinomycetes > Mycobacteriales > Nocardiaceae > Nocardia > Nocardia sp. NPDC005978. Next base: position 16,157 of record NZ_JBEXUS010000092.1, on the reverse strand, counting down.
CCGCCTGGCCGTCGCGAGCCGGGAGACGATCACCGCCGCCCTGGCCGAACCCGAACGGGTGCAGGCGCAGTTCCTGGACCGGCTGATCCGCCGCAACGAGGGCACCGACTTCGGGCGCGAACACGGATTCGCGGACATCACCGACGTCGCGGACTACCGGCGCGCGGTGCCCATCCGGGTGCACGAGGACTTCGCGCCCTGGATCGAATCGGTGATCGGCGGCGCGCACAACGTGCTCGACGCCGAGGATCCCTTCGCGTTCTTCTCCAGCAGCGGCACCACCGGGACCGAGAAGCGTGTCCCGGCGACCATGACGTACATGCGGGAGGGCCTGATGCCCTTCTATTTCGCGGGCCTGTCCACCATTCTCGGGCAGAACGCGGACATGCTGGCCGGTGACAACGCCGTGCTGAACCTCTGGCAGGACCCGTTCTCGAACATCCGGCGCACCTCGGGCGGACAGCCCCACATCGGGCCCAGCCAGGTCGATTTCAGCGCACTCGGCGAGGAGGCCGCGGTCGGGCTGGGCAATCGCGCCGCCTGGAGTCAGCTGCCCGAGAGCTTCCGGGACGCGGACGCGCTGCGGCGCATGTACCTGCGCCTGCGCATCGCCGCGCAGTACGACGTGCGCTGCGTCATCGCCATGAATCCCGGTATCGCGCACGCGCTTCCGGAACAGCTGCGCCGCTGGTGGCCCGCCATCGTGAAGGACCTGTACGACGGCACCCTGGACGGGGTCCCGTTCACCGATCCCGATCCCGAGACCGCCCGCCGCATCGAAGCGCACGCGCGCTGGTTCGGGACCGTTCGCCCGATCGACCTGTGGCCACGCTTGGGCGGGGTCGTCACCTGGACCACCTACGTGGCCGGGCTCTACCTCCCGGCCGTGGCCCGCGAGTACGGGCCCGGAGTCAAGATCATGACCGCCCCGGTCGGGTCCTGCGAGGGTCCGCTGGTGGTCCCGCTGGACCGGCATCCCGACGCCGGGCCGCTCGCGGTGCCGTGGTGTTTCTACGAATTCATCCCGGTGGAACAGGAGATCGAGCCGGACAGCCCCACCCTGCTGGCACACGAACTCGAGGCGGACCGCACCTACCACGTCGTGCTCACCCGCGCCGGTGGCATCTACCGGTGCGCCACCCGCGATCTCGTGTACGTCGCCGGGCACATCGGGCGCACGCCCCGGGTCGCCTACGCCGGGCGGCACGGCACGCTCACCGTCTCCGGGACGCCGCTGCGCGAGGATCAGGCGCTGCGCGCCCTGCGCGCGACCGCACACGAGAGCGGCCTCGAGGTGCGTAATCTGGTGTGGAAACTCGATGCGCGGCAGGGCGTTCCGCATCACCACGCCGCCGTCGCGTTCACCGCGGCCGAATCACCGTCCGCTGTAACGGCTTTCGAGGAGCTCGCCGATCGCCGCCTGTGCGCGGACGTCGCGGCGTACGCGATCGCCCGCGAGCGCGGCGACCTCGGCCCGCTGCGGGTGAGCCAGGTGAGTCTGACGTCCTTCTTCGACGTCTGGTTCGACCAGGTCCGCGCCGCGCCCACACCCTCGCGCGTCAAGGACCGGGTCTTCGACGACCGATCGCCGGTCTGGAACGAGGTCGCACCGTGAGCACCCCGGCGCCCCTGGACGACGACATCCCCTGTCGCGGCCAATACAGCGAACTGGCCCGGCGCACCCGCCTGGACTGGTGGCGGCGCACCGCTGGCGCCGGGCTCGACGCGCTGCGCGAACCCGGCATCGACGCGCGATCGCTGCGCGGCAACATCGAGAACTACGTTGCGACGGTGGAGATCCCGGTGGGACTGGCCGGGCCGCTGCTGTTCACCGGCGAACACGCCCGCGGCGGCATCCTGGCCCCGCTGGCCACCACCGAGGGCGCGCTGGTCGCCTCGGTGACCCGCGGCGCCAAGGCGATGACCCGCTCCGGCGGGGTCACCACCCGGGTGCTGTCCCAGCGCATGGTCCGCGCGCCCGCCTTCGAATTCGCCTCGCTGGACGCCGCCGCCGCCTTCGCCGCCTGGATCGGTGCGCTCGACCGCCGGGCCCGGCTGGCCGCGCAGGTGCGGGCCGTGTCGCGCTATTCGACGCTGCTGGACGTCGATCCCATCCAGCTGGGCCGCGTCGTGCACGTGCGATTCGTGTTCGAGACCGGCGACGCCGCGGGCCAGAACATGACCACGGTGTCGACCTGGCGCGCCTGCCAATGGATTCGGGACGAACTCGCCGCCACCGGCCGGCCGGCTCCCGTCTGGTTCACCGTCGAGGGCAACATGAGCGGGGACAAGAAGCTCACCGCCCTGAACCGTTTCGGCGGGCGCGGGTCGCACGTGCAGGCCGAATGCCTGATCGATCACGAGACCCTGCGCCGCGTCCTCAAGACCGACGCCCGATCCATCGCCTCGGTCTGGCGCAAGGCGCAATTGGCCGCCCAGTTCAGCGGCGCCGCGGCCGCCGACATCGACGCCACCAACGTCATCGCCGCGATGTTCGTGGCCACCGGCCAGGACGTGGCGTGCGTCCACGAGTCGGGCGCCGCGCTGTTCTCGGCGGAGGAGACCGCCGACGGACTGCTGGCCGGGCTCATCCTGCCCAACCTCATCGTCGGAACCGTCGGCGGCGGAACCACACTGGCGCAGCAGCACGACTTCCTGGCCGCCATGGGCTGCACCGGCGAACACGGCGCCCGGCGGCTCGCCGAGATCGTCTGCGGGTACGCGCTGGCCCTGGACCTGTCCACCGCGGCGGCCATCGTGGCCGGGCAGTTCGCCGACGCGCACGCCCGCCTGGGCCGCAGCACCCGGGTGGACTGGCTCACCGCCGAGGCCATCGACGCCACCCTCGTGGCCTCGATGATGGCCGACGCCCTGGCCCGGCCCGAACTCACGGTCTCCGAGGTCACCGCGCTCGACCACGGCGGCGTGGACAGCCTGCTGACCGAGGCCGTCGGCGGCGGCGAACGGCGCAAGTTCGTCGGCCTGCTGCCGTTGTCGGTGTCGTACGCGCTCTCGGATCAGGACACCAAGACCGCCGAACTCATCGCCAAGGTGAAACCGGTCGACGAGGAGGTGATCATCGAGCTCGGCAAACTGGCCTCGCTCGCCGGGGGAGAGGTCGCCGAACAACACGCGCGCTGGCGCGAGCACACCGGTTTCCGCGACACCCACACCCGCGAACTCGCGCTCTACCGACACGCCGACGGCGCGCTGCGCGCGGTCATGCCCGAGCTGTACGGACTGCTCGAGGATCAGGCCCGCGAGGCGTACGTGCTGCTGCTCGAGCGGCTCGGCTCGGACGTGATCCTGCGCGACACCGTCGACGCGCCCGCGGACTGGCAGCCCGAACACCTGGCCGCGGCCCTGGACGGCATCGCGGGTGTGCACGCCCAATGGCTCGGGCGCGAAGCCGAATTGGCGGCCACCGGCCGGCTCGGCGCGGTCCGGACCCCGGAGCAGGCCGCGGACACCGTGCCGCTGTGGCGCGCCCTGGTGGCGCACAACGCCGCCGAATTCCCCCGCTGGATAGGCGAAGCGGACCGCGCGCGGCTGGCGCACATCGTGGAGACCAGTCCGGTGTGGTGGACGGCGGTGGCCGCCGCACCGCGCACGCTGGTGCACGGCGACTTCAACCTGCGCAACATCGCGCTGCGGGCCGGGGATCATCGCCTGGTGGCCTACGACTGGGAGCTGGCCACCATCCACCTGCCCCAGCGCGACCTCGCCGACTTCCTGGCCTTCGCGCTACCGCCCGACGTGGGCCCGGACCGCGTCGCCGAACTCGTCGAGCACCACCGCGCGGCCATCGAACACCACACCGGCGCACCGCTGGACCCGGCCGCGTGGCGGCGCGGATACCGCTGGGCGCTCTGGGATTTCGCGATCTACCGGCTCCAGCTGCTGTTGCTGGCGCACGCCCACCAGGAACTGCCGTTCCTGGAAAGGGTCACCGCGACGACCCTGCGCCTGCTCGCTCTCGAAATGGAAACCGTATGACCTCGAACAGTCCCACGATCGCCCTCGTCGGCATCGACGGCTCCGGGAAGTCCACCGCCATCGCCGCGCTGGCCGAGCGTTTCGGCGGGCACGGCGCGGTGGTGTCCAGCCTGCGCAATCACGACGTCGCCGACGCGCCCCTGCACGACCTCTCGCGGGCGCTGGAGCGACTGGGCCGCGCCGCCGACGAATCCGGCAGTCCCAGTTTGAAATTGACCGCGCTCTATCTCCAGATGTGCATGTACGGGCCGACCGCGGCGTTCGTGACCCAGGCGCACACGCCCGCGGTGCTGTTCTCGGATCGGCACCCGGTGATCGACGCGAGCGTCTACCTGCCGATGTTCCACGGCATGATCACCCGCGTGGGCGCGGCCGCCGACACCCGCGGCTGGCTCGACACCCTGGACCCGCCCGCGCGCGAGCTCGTCGTGCGCTGGATCCACGCCCAGGCCCGGCACTCGGGGCGCCGGCCCGAACCCGAGGCGCTGGTGCGCGAGCTCGTCGGCCTCGCCGCCGCCCCGCCGCCGGTGAGCCGGCTGCAGACCATCCTGCGCGCCCCGCTGCCGCGAGCGGTGGTGTGGCTCGACCTGCCCGTCGAGTCGGCCGTGCGGCGCATCTGCAACCGCGCCAAACCCCGCGAGGCGCACGAGACCGAGCAGCGGCTGGGCGCGGTGCGACTGGCCTACGAACGACTGTGCGCGGATCCCGAACCGGGCCTGGTCGTGCATCGGCTCGAGGTCGGCGACCTGACCCCGGACGAGGTCGTCGCCGCGATCGTGTCCCTGCTGGCGAAGGCGGGTGTCGATGCTCCCGCAGGACGCGCTGCGGCGTGAGGCCGAACAGCGCCTGACCGCGCTGGCCACCCTGGCCGCCGCGGCCGAGTCCGGCGGTGAGCCCGTCGATCCGGCCGCGGGCGAATGCGTGGTCGCGGTGGTGGCCGCGTTCGACCCGGCGGACTTCGTGCGCGCCTGCCGCGATTTCGCGCACGCGCTCGCGCGTCCGGCCGTGGCCGCGTGGTGCGCGAACTTCACCCGGACCGTCTTCCTGGCGGGCGAGCCCGCCAACCTGGCGGTGCGGCACCCGGCCGATCAGGTCGCGGCGGGCGGTGCGATCGCCTGGTACGGGCCGTGCCCGGCCGCGGCGACAGCGGGTGTCGGCCGGCTGCTGCGGCCCTTTCGCGGGCCGGTCCGCCTGGCCGCCGGGCTCGAACTGCCGATCGAACCGCGACCGGTTCCCGATGCCGCGCCCACGGGGGCGTACACGCTGATCGTGGACGTCTCCGACCTGGCCGTGGAGGAATTCATGATCCACGTGAACCATAGTGTGGCGGAATCCACTTTCACCGGTGCGCTGCCACCCGGTGCGGCCCTGACCCTGCGGACCGTCGCGAACGCGGAATTCGATGCGGGCCAATCGGAATACCGCAGAATCGCCGTCGATCGCGCGGACCCCGGACGGCTGCGCTGCTACGCCGCGCTGACCCGAAGCGGGTGAATATCGACCTCACAGGGGGGTAGCGGGGCCTTGTGATAGTGCGGACCTGGTTAGCATCGATCAGTCGTACTGATCGAGGAAACCCCTGAGGACGTGTGTTGACTACCGACCATCTTGACCGCTGGAACGCCCACGAAGCTTCCGCGGAGGCGATGATTCCGATCATTGGACGGCTGTACCGGGACAAGGGTGTCACCATCCTGCTGCACAGCCGATCGCTGGTGAACAAATCGGTGATCAGCATTCTGCGGACGCACCGCTTCGCGCGCCAGATCGAGGGCGAAGAGCTCTCGATCGAGGAGACCCTGCCCTTCCTCGAGGTGCTCACCACCCTCGACCTGGGCCCGAGCAAGATCGACCTGGGCCGGCTGGTGATGGCCTACCGCGCCGACGACCGCGGGCTCACCGTCCCCGAGTTCACCGCCGACGTGCTGGCCGACATCACCGGCGGCAACAAGGCCGAGGCCCAGGGCCCGCGCGATGTTGTGCTGTACGGCTTCGGCCGGATCGGGCGTCTGGTCACCCGGCTGCTCATCGAGAAGAGCGGTTCGGGCAACGGCCTGAACCTGCGCGCGGTCGTGGTCCGCAAGGGCGGTAAGGACGATCTGGCCAAGCGCGCCTCGCTGCTGCGCCGCGACTCGGTGCACGGGCAGTTCAACGGCACCATCAAGGTCGACGCGGACAACGACACGATCATCGCCAACGGCAATGTCATCAAGTTCATCTACAGCGACGATCCGACCACGATCGACTACACCGCGTACGGGATCAACGACGCGATCCTGATCGACAACACCGGCAAGTGGCGCGACCGCGCGGGCCTGGGCCAGCACCTGCGCCCGGGCATCGCCAAGGTGCTGCTCACCGCGCCCGGCAAGGGCGACGTGCCCAACATCGTGCACGGGGTCAACCACCGGACGCTGGATCAGTCCGAGCAGATCGTGTCCTGCGCGTCCTGCACCACCAACGCCATCGTGCCGCCGCTCAAGGCGATGGACGACGAGTACGGCATCGTGCGCGGGCACGTGGAGACGGTGCACTCGTTCACCAACGACCAGAACCTGCTGGACAACTACCACCCGGCCGACCGCCGCGGCCGGTCCGCGCCGTTCAACCTGGTGCTGACCGAGACCGGCGCGGCCTCCGCGGTGGCCAAGGCCATGCCGGACTTCAAGGCCAAGATCACCGGCAACTCGATTCGCGTTCCCACGCCGGACGTCTCGGTCGCGATCCTCAACCTGCAGCTGCGGCGCGAGGTGAGCAAGGCCGAGGTGCTGGACTACCTGCGCGGGGTCTCCCTGGCCGGTCCGCTGAGCCGCAACCTCGACTACACCGCTGCCACCGACGTCGTCTCCAGCGACTTCATCGGCTCGCGCGCGGCGTCGATCGTGGACGCCAACGCGACCATCGTCGACGGTGACACCGCCATCCTCTACCTCTGGTACGACAACGAATTCGGCTACTCCTGCCAGGTGGTGCGCACCGTGCAGTACATCTCGGGCATCGAGTACCCGACGTACCCGCACCTGCCGGCGGACGACCGCGAGGCCGCCCCGGCGGGCGCGCGATAGCTCGTCACCCACTCGCACACAGCGTCCGGCCGTCGCGATTCTCGCGGCGGCCGAACGCTTTTCACCACCGGTTCAGTGCGGCTGCCCCGCCGGCAGCGGCGCCCGGCAGGCCGCCAGGATCACCGCCCGGGCGGCCCGGCCCTCGGGGGTCGGGAACAGGGCGTAGTTGTGCGGCAGGCCCGGGGCCTCGTGATAGTCGATCGGGATGCCCGCGGCCTCGGCACGGTCGGCGAGCGTCCGGGCGTCGGTGAGGAACAGTTCCCGGGTGCCGCTGAACACCGTCAGCGGGGCCAGCCCCGTCATCGGCCCGAACAGCGGGCTCACCCGCGGATCCCGCACGCTGAGCCCATCCGCGTAGAGCCTGCCGATCTCGGCCAGGCCCGCGGCCCGATGGAACGGATCGACCGCCTCGAGCCCGGGCAGATCGGGATGCGACATCGAGCCGTCGAGCCAGGGGGAGATCAGGATCAGGCCTGCCGGGCGCGGGCCGTCCTCGGCGGCCAGCGTCTGGGCCGCGGCCAGTCCCAGTCCCGCGCCCGCGGAATTGCCGACCACGAAAGTCCTTCCCGTGCCGCGCTCTTCGACGGTGCGGGCCAGCAGCGCGGTGGTGATCGCGACCATGTCGGCCGCGCCGATGTGCGGGACCAGCGGATAGATCGGCACGATCACCTCGGCGTTCGACTCCAGGCCGAGCCGGGCGGCGAATTTCCAGTGCGCGCCCACGATTTCGCGAATGAACCCACCGCCGTGCAGGAAGAAGACGGCATCGCGCACCGGTCCGGGCGGGGTGATGCGAAAGACCGGCCAGCCCTCGAATTCCTCCCGGGTGACCCGGGCCCGTTTGCGCAGCGCGGCGGGCGGGCGCACCTCGCCGGTCCGGCGGTCGCGCTTGTCCAGGGCCGCGTGCAGCCGGGCCGGATCGCCGAACATCTCGCGGTCGCCCAGCGCGGCGACCAAGGCGGTGACCACGCGGTTCTGCCAACTCGGCCGCGCGGTGCGCTCGTCGGTACTCATGCTCGCTCATCTCCCTGTCGTCGTGATGTGCGCCGGTGACCGGCGCACATCGAGCCTGACGGACAGGGCGCGGCCGCGCTTTCGGAAACCTGCGGTGCCGCTGATTCGATCGACGACAGGGGATGAGCTCGCCGATAGTGCTCGGCCTCAGGGAGTTTCGTCGGCCTCGTCGGTTATCCAGTCACGCAGCCAGGCGGTGGCGGTGGAACCGCTCTCGTCGACCACGTAGCGGGGATAGGACTGGTGCACGCCCGATTCCAGGAAATCCTGTACCTGGCGCATCCATTGCTCACCGGCGGGATTCTCGGCCGGAGCGGACAGAATGGCGTTGCCGCCGGGGAGCAGCGCCTCACCGAGAATGCTGTTGAAGGTGAGGGCGTAATTGGGGAACTGCAGCGGATCGGGCGCCGAGAGCTGGGTCATGAACCCGGCGAAGCGGCCGGCCAGATCATCGTTGGGCACCGAGCAGTACAGATCGCCCTCGGCACAGAAGGTGCGCACCTTGGGGGTGAGCCAGCCGAAACCTCCGACTCTGGCTCCGCCCGCGCCCGCGCCCGGCACCGGGGGCCCGACCAGGACATCGGTGGGGGAGCGGCGCGGATCGGAGAGCAGGCCGACCGCCACCACCTTCTCGGGCGGGATGACGCTGAGCCCGGTGCCGATCTCGGCGGCCAGGTCACCGGCCGCGTCGGCCCCCTGGCTGTAGCCGATCAACGCGAATTTGGTTGTGGCGCAGCGCGCGGCCATTCTGACGATCATGGCCCGGGCGTTGGTGACGGCCTCGAGTTTGGAGCGGCCGTACACCTCGCCCTCCCACGGCAGGGCGGTGGCCGCGTAGTTCACGTAGTCGGTGCGGACCGTGCCCGGCAGTCCGCGGGTGACCCCGGCCAGCATGCCCTGGCCGGGGTCGTCTCTGGAGGTTTCCCAGGTGCCGGGCACGGCCACCACGTTGACGTTGGGGCAGTCGGCGGGACTCGCGTACGCCGGTGTCGCACCGGCCGCGCCGAGTATGCCGGCGGCGGTCGCCAGGACCGTCGCGATGGCGCCGGATGCCGCTTTGAAGGATCGCGTAGTTCGAAAGGACAAGGTTCACACCCCTTGTTTTGTTTCAGAACGTTCGGACGACTTCTCCACACTCACATTGGTGCCGATATGCGTGCCCCCGCGCGATGACACCGAGCGAGCCGACTCGGTGCGGGGCGACGCGATGGGCCGAAGATATCAAAGGAACCGGATGGTCTGTCGTTGGTTGGCGGAGAAACGCCGTAAACGCCGCTACCAGCGCCTTCTGCTACGGCGAGCCTCGCGAAAACGGCCCCCGGGTGAGTCGCTCAGGCCGCGCCCGCGGTCCGCTGGTCGGCGCCCGGCGCGGACAGGCTCGCCGCGTGCAGGATCTGGTGGATGAGGGGCACGATCAGGGTCATGTCGATGGCGCTCCAGCCCAGCGACATTCGGTTGTGCACGAAGCCGATGGACACGCCCGACCGGGGATCGGCCCAGCCGGTCGAGCCGAACGCGCCCATGTGGCCGTATCCGCGCGGGGCGCGCAGCGCCGGCAGGCTGTGATAGCCCAGGTGCCAGAACGGCACCACCAGGGCGCGGTCCAGCTGATAGGTGCGCACCCGTTCCAGCGCCCGCACCGTGTGCGCGGTCAGGTACGGCTTGCCCGCCGCGGTGCCGCCCGAGGCCAGCGCGCCGTACATGGTGGCCAGCCCGGTCGCGGTGCAGACCGCGTTGCCCGCGGGCAGCGCGGTCTCCAGGATGCGCGGGTGCTCGCCGCGGAAGATGCTCTCCAGCCCGGGAACGTAGATCGAGGCGATCGGCGCGCGCACGATGTTCGGGAGCCGGAAGGCCAGCGCGGACGCTGGCCCCGGAATGGTGCGATCGGCAAGGGTTTTCATCGAGCCCACCAGATTCGCGGGCCGGGTGCGCGCGCCGGCGGGCGGGCGGCCCAGGTGGATGCCGTCGGTGCCGAGCGGTTCGGCGACCTCGGTGCGGAACAGCTCGGTCATGTCCCGGCCGGTGATCGCCCGGGCCAGCCCCGCCATCAGCCAGCCGATGGTGAGGGCGTGATAGATCGGCTTGCCGCGCAGGTGATCGGGCGCGGCCGCGGCCAGCCGCTCCTCCATGAGGCGATGGTCCAGCACCTCCTCGACGGTGGTCGCGGGCAGCGCGGACAGTCCGGCGCGGTGGCTCAGCAGCTGTTCGACGGTGATGTCCGCCTTGCCGTTGGCGGCGAATTCGGGCCAGTACTCGGCCACCGGCGCGGCGTAGTCGAGCAGGCCGCGGTCCGCGAGGCGGGCCAGGACGGTGGCCGCGACGCCCTTGGAGGCGGAGTAGATCATGGCTCCGGTGTCGGCGGTCCAGGGCGTGCCGTGCGCGTCGGCGGCGCCCGCCCAGATGTTCACGACCGGGACCCCGTGCTGGTGCACCGCGAGTGCGCCGCCATTTCCGCTGCGCCCGGCGAAGATTCGCGCGAAGGTCCGCAGCGGGGCGTCGAATCGGGGATCGGCGGCGCCGCCCACGCCGATCGGCAGACCGGCGGCGGCTGACTGTGGTGCGTTCATCGACCAACGATAGCGGCGGTGCGGGCCCGGAAACAAGAGCTGTCTCAGACACAATGAATTCGCTACTCCGACACAATGTGCCAACGTTCGCGATTCGTTGTGAAATCGTGCGCATCGAACAAGCGCACCCGCAAGATCGGATGTAGTATCTTTCGCTATCGAAAGGGGTTGTTGTGCAACTGTTTTGCGACTCCCTTTCGGCAATGCGACCGTAGGGGGTGTGCCGGGGGCAGGGTACTCGAGGATTTCTTCGAATATGTCGTAGCGCAGGGGGAACAACGTCGGCACGATGTGGAGTCGGCCGCCCCGCGAGGCGCTGCATCCAGATCGTTCACGCGATGTACGCCATCGCTGTCGCCGTCAGCGCGGACGCCGCGACAATCCCGATTCCGCAGCATGGAATGCCGCTCGCACGAAGGAATCTCCAGTGTTCGACGTAATCCCCGATCACCCGGCCCGGCTGTCCACCACCCCGACCGACCTCTCGCTGCTGCTGCGCCCACCGCCCCCGGGATCGCCCACCGACCTGGTTCGCCCCAAAATCAACAACGGCATGCTGCTGTGGGCCGACCTGCCCTCGGTGCTGGTGCTGGGCAGTTCCGGCGGCTCGGGCGCGACCACCACCGCGCTCGGCATCGCCACCGCCGCCTCCTACAACTACCGCGAGCATTCGCCGGTCGTCGTGGACGCCACCGCCACCGGCGGCGATCTGGCCCCGCGCGGCTGCGACGCCATCGATCCGGCCGGCACCGTGCAGAGCTGGCTGAACATGAGCCATCGCAGTCTCGCCTCGGCCGTGCTGGACAGCTGCGGCGAGAACACCTCCAGCGTCGGCATCCTGCCGCGCGGTCCCGAGGCGCTGCCGCGCCGCGAGAGCTACGCCTCGGTGCACCGCAGCCTCTGCGACGCGGGCTGCCTGCCGGTCTACGACGCCGGCGCCCCGGTCACCAATCGCATGATCTCGCCGCTGCTCTCGGATTCCCGCATCGCCCTGGTGATCACCCTGGCCGCCCGCCCCGACGCGGTGAACCGGCTGCGCCCGGCGCTGGTCTGGCTCGACGACAACTACGGCGAATACCATCTCGCCGAAGCCATCATCGTGGTCACCCGCCAGCACCCCACCGACGGGCCCGGCGTCGCGAAACACATCCGCACCTACCTCGGCAAGTTCGTCCGGTCGGTCGCGGAGATCCCGTACGACGCGCACCTCGCCTCCGGGGGCGCCATCACCTGGTCCAAACTCGCGCCGCCCACGCGCCTCGCGTACCGGCAGATCGTCAATCTTCTCCGATAGCGCACTGCGGCAGCGGGTTTCGCGGTCCGTCACGACTGGTAGCGGGTGCTGCCGTCCACCGGCCGGGTCGTGCTGACCAGTTTGGCGTAGCAGTGATCGGCGTCGATGCTCTGCTGCGCGCACCAGCCGATCGCGCCGCCGGACGTCGCGAAGGACACCCCGGCCACGGTGACCCAGTAGTCGGCCTCGCCGAAGGTCGTCCATGAGCCGGATTCCAGCAGCCGCGCGCCGGGATAGCGCCCGCGCAGCTCGCGATGCTCCCGCAGGATGTCGGCATGGCCCCACGTCGTGCCCTCGGCGCTCATGCCGTTCTGTTTCGAACTCAGTTGCGGCACCCAGCGTTCGGCGAGATCGCGGCGGACCACCTCGTCGTCGGCGGCGACCGTGGCGCGGAGTTCGGCCAGCCCGGTGGCTTCGCCGTCCACGGGAGCGGGCGCGGTGGTGGCCGGGCCCGGCATGGCGTTCACGGACTCCCCGGTGGTGATTCCGGCCGCCGCGCCGTCCGGCTCGCCGCGCAGTTCCACGACGACGGCGACCGCGAGGGCGGCGATGACGGCCAGCGCCGCGGCCACCGCGATGCGCCACTTGGCCGCGGGCTCGCGGGCAGGTGGATGCGGATCTCGACCCGGTTGGTGCGGATCGGGAGCAGGTGAGCGCGGATCGAGAACCGGTGGGCGCGAGTCGTGTCCGCGTGAGTGTGCGTCGTGTGCACGCGGGTGCGGGTCGTGGGCCGGTGAGCGGGGGTCCCGGCCCGGTGTGCGGGGGTCTCGTCCGTGTGCGCGCGGGTCGACGGCCGGTGCTCCGCCCGTCCCGGCCCCCCTGCGCGGTTGCCCCGCTCGAACCGCGCTGCCGCGCGGCGCTTTTCCCGGCGACTGCGGCTGCACCCGCGGCAGGACCGCGGTCTCATGCGCCGCCTCGACCGCGGGGTCGAGAGCTTCGGTCAGCGCCGAGATCCACTCCTCGGGCACCGGCCGCATCCCCGGCGCGGCGGACAGCGCGGCCCGGGTCAGTCGGACGATCGCGGCGGGCGTGTACGGCGGCAGCCGGGCGGGATCGCGGGTTGCGTGATCCCCGGAGAGCAACCGCAACGCCAGCAGACCGAGCTTGTAGGCGTCGGAATACGGCGTGGCCGATTCCTCGCCCGAACCGAGCGAGCGCACATCCCAGCCCGGTGTCTCGGTCTGCGGGCTCACCGACAGCGCGCCCGAGCGCGCGGTGTCACACCCGGTGAGATACACGCGCCGCGCGGGCCGCAGCGCGAACAGCAGATTCCGCGGCGCCAGATCACCGACCGAAACACGATGCCGATGCAGCAGTTTCAGCGTTTCGGCGACCTCGGCCAGCAGCTCGTACCGGTGCCGGTCGGTGAGCGCGATACCGCGCGCGGCCACCAGCCCGTCGGCGTCGAGCAGATACTGGAAGCGGGCGGCGACCGGCGGTGCGTCGCCGCCCCCGGCGTCGAGGAAGAACACCCGGGGTGCCAGCGGCATCAGGAATCCCGCGATCGCGCCCGAACCGTCCTGCTCGACCACCCCGCACGGCCACGCCGCCCGCGCGAACAACTCGGCCCGCTCCCCGCGCGCCAGCGTGCCGGGAAACGCGGCCAGCTCCGCCAGCGCCGCGCGATCCAGCTCACCCGGCAGCCGCGGCTCGTATTCCAGGAAAGCCGTCGAATTCACCGGGCTCGCCGCCGCGTTCGGGGCGGCGTACACCACGCCCCGCTCCCCGTAGCTCAGCCGGTACAGCGTCCCCAGCGCCGACCGTTTCCACCGCTGCAGTGCCATGAACGCCTAGCCTTGTCTTCCCCGGAGCGGCCACCCCGGACGGCGGAATCGAATGGCTTCGCGTCCGCGCACCGAGCCGGAGGAAAATGCTGTGGCCCTCGTGATCGCAATGAGCATAGCGTTTTCGGGGCCGGAAGAAATGGGGAAGCCCCGAGGGCTAGCCTGCCTCGGGGCTTCGATGTCCACCCATTTGCAACGCGCCGACACGGTGGAGAACGGTCTGAGTTTGAGGACGTAGCGCTCTGCGATTGAGCTACGGCCCATTGGTGGCTGAGCCGGCGGGAGTTGAACCCGCAACCTCTACGTTGACAAACCGTTCGTTCGATTCGGCGTTCGGTGGAAAATGCTGAAGCTCGAGCGATAATCTGAGTTTCAAGGCACGGCGCCTCTGCCGTTGGGCTACCCCGCCGGGTGGATGGCAGGGGGAGGATTCGAACCTCCACTGGACCGTTCTGGTGCCTGTGACACAGAGCTTCTGTTTCAGCTTGCGCTCTTGCGCGGCACCGACATTAGCCGGTGCCGCGGGCGCTGCCAACCGAATTTCAGGCGAACAGGTAGCCGAAGATCTCCGCGCCCGGGTGCTGCTGGGCGATCTCGGCGTTGTTGGCCTCCTCACGCGCGAATTTCACCGCGTGCTGCAGCTTTTCGACCCGCTCGGTCAGTTCGTTGACCCGCTTGGCGGGCAGCGCGCCGGAGAACTTGATGGTGCGCCAGTAGCCGACCACCACGTCCTCGTGATAGACCTCGACCTGCGCCGGATGCTTGTCCGTCGCTTCGGCTTTCACGTGGTTGCGCGGAATCTTCTTGGTGCGCACGGTCTGTACCGGTTCGGTGGCGTAGCAGTCGGCGGAGGCGTCGTAGTCCCAGGACTCGGCGGCGTCGAGCACCGGCAGCTTGCGCACGAACGTGTGCAGGTCGATCAGCTGCTTCTCCAGGAAGAGCAGGTAGGTGACCGGGGTGTCGCGCACCAGCGTGCGGCCGTCGACCACCACGTCGGCGGTGGCCGCGCAGTTGGCCCAATCCTTGGTCGCCACCACGTCGAACAGCTTGGTCAGAATCTGCGCCGTGGTCTCGAGCACCGCGTCCGCCTTGACCTGCACCCGGGTCGATTCGGGCGGCAACTGCTCGCCCTCTTCGTCCTTGGGGCGGTAGGTCCGCGAGATACCGGTCAGCAGCGGATTCTTCGCCAGCTGGTGGTGCGCCTCGGTGAGCTCGGAAAAGGTTCGGGACTTGATCCCTTTCTCCACGGCGACAATCTGATTCAAACGTGTCATGCCCGCACTGTAACGAGCACCGGCCCCGCCCGACCAGTGGTTTACCGCCGGATCGAGCTGGGGCACAGGGTGTTCGGCGAGCGCCGCGCGGAATCAGCGGGTGAGCGCTTCCTCCAGCACCGGCCACGACCGGTGTAGCGCGTCCTCCCAGTACTTCCAGGAATGCGTTCCGGTGGGCCGGAATTCGACCGTCGCGGGAATGGCCAGGGTGGCGAGCTTGTCGGCCAGGCGCACCGTGCACTGGTTGGTCGCTGCCTCGATGGCGCCGCCCAGAATGATCTGGTTCGCCAGGGTGAACGCCTGACCGCCGACCATGTCGAGGGTGTCCGCGGGTCCGGGCAGCCCGGTCGAGGACGAGATGTAGAGCGTCTTGCCGCGCAGGCGTTCGGCATTGACGAGCGCGTCGTTGGCCAGCCACGCGGGGTCGTTGTCCTCGCCCCACATGTTGCGGGCGTCGGCGTCACCGCGCTCGAGCACGAGTTCGACGTATTCGCGTCCCAGTTGGTCCGAGGTCGAGGCGCACCCGCTGTAGGAGGCGACGGCGCGATAGACCTCGGGGGCGGCGATGGCGAGATTCAGGGCCGAGGACGCCGACATCGACACCCCGGCAATGGCGTTCGCGCCCGAAGCGCCCAGGGCGGCGTCCAGCACCGGGGGCAGCTCGCTGGTCAGGAAGGTCGTCCATTTGTGGCGGCCGAGCGCGGGATCGTCACGCTGCCAGTCGGTGTAGTAGGAGAACGAACCGTCCACGGGGGTGACCACATTGACGTTCTTGTTGGCGAAGAACTGCACGACATCGGTCTGGCGGTACCAGGTCGCCATGCCCGTGCCGCCGCCCGCGCCGTTGAGCAGATACAGCGTGGGGCGCGGCTCGCTGTTGTCGAAGGGGAGCAGCACCTGCAGCGTGATGGTCCGGCCCATGCTGGGGGAGAACACGTGCATGACCTGCTGGCGCGGCCCGGCTTTGTCGATCCGCACGACTTCGGCCGCGGTGGGATCCGCGGCGGCGACGGCGGGAACGGCCGCCGGAACCGCGAAAGCCAGTGCGGCGGTGAGGCAGGAACTGGCCAGCAGTGCCCACATTCGGTGTTTCATGAACAAAGCGCTCTCTTCGTCGAACTCGCTCGAAAGACCGTGCCGGCCGGTGTCCCCCGGGGGACACC
>NZ_JBEXUS010000091.1:0-32979 GCF_040614455.1 Nocardia sp. NPDC005978 | reverse complement strand
GCGGCCGGTCAGGATAGTTCCACCACCAGCCCAGGCACCGGGCCAGCACGACGGCGGTGGGCGCCCACCGCCGTCGTTCCCGGGTGGTGAGCCCGTGGTGCAGGGCGAGCACGAGCAGGGGCACGAACCACACCCAGTGGTGCCCCCAGGAGAACGGGGACGCGCAGGCCGAGGTCATGCCGGTCAGGGTGACCGCCAGCAGGGTGCGGCCGGTGCGGTGCGCCACGACCGCGGCCGCGAGACCGAGCACGATGACCGGGGTGGCCGCGGCGAGCCACAGCCACGTCGGCGGGGTGTACACGGCCCAGCCGGGTGCGGTGGAGATGAAGCTCTGCGCGTCCAGGAACCGGAGCAGCTGTGCGACAAAGCCGTTGATCGACTGGTTGCCGGGCGAATCGACCGAGCCGACGCGGCCGGACGTGGCCACCTGCGCGCCCCAGTAGGTCCAGGAATCCCGCGGGCGGACCAGGAATCCGACGCCGATGGTGCCGGCGAAGGTCGCGACGGCGACGCCGAATGCGCGCCACTGCCGGGTGCAGGCGAGATACACCAGGAAGAACGCGGGTGTGAGTTTGATGCCGGCCGCGATGCCGACGCCCATGCCGCGCGTGCGGGCCGAGGCCGGACGGGTCAGATCCCACACGATCAGCAGCACCAGGAACACGTTGATCTGACCGAGCCAGATGGTGGATCGCACCGGTTCCAGCGCGGTGCACAGCAGCGCGAGCAGCGTGGCGAACAGCCACGTGCGTGGCGTCCGCTCGAACCGCAGTACCAGCAGGCACCGGGCGACCAGCGCGATCAGCGCGGCCATGATGGCCAGCCACCAGATCACCTTGGTCGCGGTCAGCCCGAACAGGGCGAGCGGGACGAAGGTGATCGCGGCGAACGGCGTGTAGGTGAATTCCATCTCCCACACCACCGGTCCCCGGTACAGCGGGTTCCGTTCCAGCAGCGCCTGTCCGCCCGCACGGTAGACCTGCATATCGAGGTCGCAATTGAACAGCCCGTAGTACGGATTGCCCAGCGGCAGCGCGAATACGTGCCACACCAGAACGCCCACCGACAGGCACGCGCAGACGGCCAGTACCCGGTTGGTCACCATTCGATGGTCGCCGCGATCGGGCGAATCCGCACGCCCCCGGCGGTTTTCGCGGTCGATTCCGCCGCGATCGGCCGCGATCGCGAGCGCCGTGCTGTCGTTCCGAACGGTCCTCACCATCGTCTCCTGTCCGGCAGAACTGTGCGTCGAGCAGGGCGAGAGAGCTGGAACCGATTCGCCCGTGCTGGCGGATGGCCGGATGGAAATCGGCCGGGCAAAGAATGGGGGTATTTCAGCCGATGCGAATACTAGCGGTATCTTTCACCCGCTCGGAGCCATGAAACACCCCAAAACCGGCTTACCGGACAGGATTTCATTATCGATTCGGTGAATTCGATGTCGGCAGCACGCCGAAGTCACAAATGCGACAGGGCCGCAACCCCGTGAGAAGTTGCGGCCCCGAAGAAAAAATCAGGCTGCGGGATTCCACGCCCGAAGAATGGGTACTCGAAATGTCTTGCGAGAGCATACCGCCCGGCAGTGGCCCTCGTGCATGCCAAAACGCTGGTCAGGTGGTATTCATCCGAGTGAAACGGCGCTAATTGCCTTGGCAGCCGGTCGCTTCGAAATCCGCGACCGTCCGGTAGTACTCGCCGCCGGGGTAGTACGGGCCCATTCCCGCCGCCTCGGACCCCCGGGTCAGGTTCTGAATCGACTCGGTGAAGCCGGGCGAGGGCATCATATTGCGCACCATCAGTACCGCCTGCGGCAGCGTGCCCGCGGGCAGCCAGGCGATTCCGCATTCGGTGCGGGCGTTGGCCGGGCGGTGCGGGCCGGTGGAGACGGCGATGGTGTAGAAGCCTTGCGCGTCAACGGGAATCTGCTCGTCGTAGACGCACTGATAGACCGCGGTCGACCACGGATTGTTCGAGCACACCGACCAGTACCGCACCTGGCCCGCGCCCATCCGGGCGGTGCCGGCCAGGGTGTGCGGCGCGGTGGGCGCCTTGCCGCGCAGCACCAGCACCTGCCCCAGTCCGGTGTCCGTGGTGGTGGCGATGTACTTGTTGTCGGGATTGTCGAAGAAACCGCCCGCCGCGCCGAGGCGTTCGGTCACCTCCTGCACCCGGGGCAGCACGGTGTCCCCGGTGATCTCGTTGCCGAACAGCAGGCCCGCGATCGCGGTGGGCAGGTTGGTGAACTTGGACCAGGCGGGCGGATTCGTGCCGAAGAGCCCGATCGCCGGTGTGTCGAACAGGGCCGCACCGGTGCCGGGATCGGTTGCCGGCGCGGCGTATCCGGCGGGCTCGCAAGCGGGCACCGTGCTGCGCCTGCCGTCGGCCTCGACCAGGGTGACCGTCGGCAGCGGCACGCCGCCGGCGAGGTCGGCGCCGGTGTCGGGCAGGTACACCCGGATCAGGAACAGCGCGCCGTTCGGCGCCGTGGATCGGGTGCCGTCGGAGCTGGTGGTGTACAGCGTGTTCGCCGGGCGATCGGTTTCCGGTGCGCGGCCGTCGACCAGCCGGACGGTGTAGGAGCGGTTGCCGGCCGTGCGGTCCGCGCCGTCCAGGAACGGGTTGACCGACCCGGCGTCGGGAACGATGGCCTGATCGTTGAGCCCGTCCACCGAGGCCGAGGTGCGGCTGTAGGTCGCCATGGACAGGTAGCGCGCGTGCGGGAACTGTCCACTGATCTCGATGTATCCGCCCCGCGGGACAGCCATGTTCGAGCCCCGGTAGGTGGCGCCGGTGTCCGGGTAGGCGATATTGACCTTGTCCGGTCCGGCCTGGAATCCCCACGCGCACGCGGTATTCGGGCCGAGCAGGATATTTCCGTGCGGTGCGGCCGCGGCGGTGGCGGCCAAGGCCGTTGTCCCGCTCGCCAGCAGTGCGGAGGCGAGCGCGAGCGACGCGGCCCGGCCGCGGATTCGGTCGAACACGTCGCTATTCCTCGTTGTTCAGGTAGGCGCGGGTTTGCGCGGCGACGATATCGACGAGATCGGGTTGCGCGAGATTCACGTCCCACAGGTGCAGGCCCCAGGTGGGATTGGGCACCGTGGGCAACGCGGTCGCCGCGGGCGCGCCGGTGCCGGGTCCGCCGCCGCCGATCATGAGCACGTGCGGCCCGTCGCCGGTGGCGCAGGACGCGGTGTAGGCCCGCACCTCCTGTCCCGCGACCGCGCTGCGCAGGGTGCGGTCCGAGCGGCCGGTCAGCGCCGACGGGTCGGTGCAGAGTACCTCGTAGTCGGGGCCGAAGACGAAACGTCCACGGGTGCCGGAGGTTCCGGCCTCGGTGGGCACGACACCGTAGCGGGTGCCGGGCGGCGGGGTCTCCGCGAAGGCCGAATAGGCGATGACACAGCCGAATTGGCCGGGCTCGGTGCAGCCGGGGACGGAGTCGAAATCGCCGCCGGTCAGCGCGCCCCGGCGGACCAGCACGTTGCTGCCCGGCACGATCGCGGCGACGAGCTGCCGTTGCGCGGGCTGTCCGTCTATGCGGTTGCGAATCAGAGCGCGCAGCATGGTCGAACCCTGCGAATGCCCGATCAGGACGACGCCGCGGCCGTTGTTGTGGTGCGCGAGGTAGTCCTGCCACGCGCCCTCGAGGCTGTCGTAGGCGATATCGAGCGCCGCCGAGCGCGCCGGACCGGGCGAGTTCTGCAGGCCGCGCAGCGTGCTCTGCCGATAGACCGGCGCCCAGACATTGCACGCCGCGCCGAAGGGCGCGGCCTGCTGCTGCGCGATGAACCGCTGTTCGGGCCCGGGGGTCAGATCGGCGTTGTCGGTGAGCTGCGCCGAGATGGTCGGGTACACGTAGAAACAGTCGACGGGGGCGTCCGCTCGCCCGCCGCAGGGGTCGCCTGCCTGCCCGGGGCGGCACAGCCAGACCGTTTCCGGTGCGTCGGCGCGCGCCGCGGGCGCGGGCACGGCGCCGAGTCCGGCGGCCAGCAGGGCCAGGGTCGCGGCGATCGGGAGCCGGGCGCGCCGGCGACCGGCCGGACTCGTCTTCGGGCGCATGCGCGGAATCTAGCAGGTCGCCGCCGCCGCGGCGGCGAAGCGCGGCGCCTGTCGGCCACACCCCGGTAACGCCGTTACCCTTGGGGAGTGGGACGAGAGCAAGAGTCGGAAGTGACGGCGCGAATCCTCGCGGTGGTGCTGGAACTGCTGGCCGCCGACGGCTACAACGGCGTGCACCTGCGCACGGTCGCGAGCCGGGCGCACGTCTCGCTGACCCGGATCTACAAGCTGTTCCCCACCCGGGACGAGTTGATCCTGGTCGCACTCGAACAGTGGATGGCCGAACACGCCTATGCCGAGGTCGAATTGCCCGTGCCCGCTGAATCCGTGCGTGACGCGCTGACCCGCGTGCTGCGCTGCGTGTTCGAACCGTGGGAGCGCAATCCCACGATGCTCGAGGTGTATCACCACGCGCGGTCGGGACCGGGCGGGCAGCGACTGGACCAACAGGGCCTGGCCGCCGTCATGCCGGTCGCGGTGGACGCGCTGCGCGATCTGGATCCCGAGTACATTCACGATCTGGCCATCATCCTGACCAATATGGCGCTGGCGCTGATCAGCCGATTCGCCACCGGCACACTGGAAATCACCGGCATTCTGCCGATTCTCGAGCGGACCGTCTACCGGCTCACCGCCGACAACGAGACCGCCTCGAAACAGCGCACCGCGAGCCACGCGGAGGGACAGATCAACGCCTCGCTGGCCGATGTCTCCGAGAGCCTGGGCCAGATGGTCACCCGCGCCCAGCCCCCGGAAAGCCACGCCAACCGGGCTTGACCGCCGCGGGCTCACCGCCCACACGGGGACGGTCGAGATCGATTCGGGCGGTGCGTATTTCGCGCCCAGGCGGCGGCCTCGCAGCCCGATGCCGCCGAGCTGGCAGGCGGGCCGGGCGCCACCGAGCAGACGGTGGCGATGCCCGGCGTCGTCGCAGGGCGGGGCCACACCTCCCGGGCCGGGATCTCGCCGAGCCGTCCCCCATTCAGTGAAACGTGTTACATTTTTGGCCGCCGTACCCGGCGTCGCGCCAGCTCAGGGCCGAGGCCGGCAGGTACGGCCGGTAGGAGGTGGCGGTCAGTGGAGTCCCCGAGCGCGGGTTCACCGGTGGTCCGGAGCAAGTCGGCGTCGCTGGGGCTGGTCGGCCTCGCCTATGTCGTCGTGGTGGCGGTCGGCGGCGCATGGCTGGCATGGGGGCCCGATACCGGCCGGCTGTGGCTCGACGGGCTGATCGCCGATGTGCTGGCCACCCTGGTGGTGTTCGGATTCAGCCGGGTCTACCGCAATTCGAGTTTCTATGACGCGTATTGGAGCGTCATTCCGCCTCTGCTGCTGGCGTATTGGTGGAGTCAGGCCGGGCCGGGCGTGGATCAGCTGCGCTGCTGGCTGATCGCGACGGTCATGATGCTGTGGGCCGTGCGGCTCACCGGGAACTGGGTGTACGCGTTTCCCGGTCTGCATCACGAGGATTGGCGCTATCCGATGCTGCGCGAACGCGCGGGGCGGTTCGGGTTCCTGGCCGATCTGGTGGCGATCCACCTGGTGCCGACCTTCCAGGTGTTCCTGGGCATGATCCCGGTGTACGTGGCCGTCACCCGGCCCGGCGAGAGCGTGACCTGGCTGGTGTGGGTGGCCTTCGCGCTCGGAACGGCCGCGGTTGCACTGGAATTGGTGGCAGACACCCAGATGCACCGATTCGTGGCGCGGCGCGCGCCGGGGCAGGCCATGGATTCGGGACTGTGGAGCTGGTCCCGGCATCCGAACTATTTCGGCGAGGTGAGTTTCTGGACGGCCATGGCGCTGTTCGGGGTGGCCGCCGCGCCGCGGGACGCGTGGTGGATGTTCGTCGGGGCGCTGGCCATGCTGGCCATGTTCCTGGGCGCGAGCATTCCGATGATGGAGCAGCGTTCGCTGGCGCGGCGGCCGGAGTATCAGGATGTGGTCGACCGGGTGTCGAAGTTCCTGCCGCGGCCGCCGCGCAAGCCCGCGGCGGTGCGGGGCTGATTCAGGCTGCGCGGGTGCGGGGTTCAGCGGGTCCGTCGGCTCTGCGGCGCGCGGACCTCACACGCCCAGGGCGGCGGCGAACACCGGCCAGGAGTCATGCAGGTCGTCCTGCCAGTACGGCCAGGCGTGGGTGCCTGCCCGGAACACGGTGGTGGCCGGAATGCCCAGTGCGGCAAGGCGGCCGGTGAGCGAGAGGGTGCAGTCGCGCACCACGCTCTCCATCGCGCCGCCGACCAGCATGCGATCGGTCAGGCGAGCCACATCGCCCCCGATGGACGGGTCCGCGAGGGTGTCGTGCACGCCGGGACCGCCGTTGCCCGCCGAGATGTACAGGGCCGTGCCGCGCAGGCGTTCGGCGTTGACGACCGCGTCGTTGGCGACCCAGGCCGGATCGTCGGGTGACCACATGTTGTCCGGGTTCGCGCCGAACAGGCGCAGGGAGGAGCGCACGACCGCGCGGGCGAAGGGGTCGTTGGTGCGCGGGCAGCCGCTGAAGGCGCCCACCGCCTGATAGTGACCGGGGGCGGCCAGGGCCAGGGCCAGCGCGGCGGAGGCCGACATGGAGATTCCGGCAATGGCGTTGCGGCCGTTGAGGCCGAAGCGGTCGCCGAGCACCGCGGGCAGTTCGTCGAGCAGGAAGCTCGACCATTTGTTGCGGCCCAGCGCCGGATCGTCGACCGCCCAGTCGGTGTACTGCGAGGCGCGCCCGCCGATGGGCTGGATCACCGTGACCGGCTTGTCCGCGAAAAACTGCGCGGCGTCGGTGCGGTTGGTCCACGGGCCGCCGGATTCGCCACCGTCGATGGCGTTGAGCAGGTACAGCGCGGGCGCGGAGCCGCCGGCGTGCGAAATCCACACCGGCACTGTGCGATCCATGGCCGCGGAGTAGACGGTGGCCTCGTATTGGCGGCCGCCGAGGGGACGCACGTCCACGAGCGCGGGCGCACCGCCCGGGGCCGCCGTTGCCACCCCGGGCACCAATGCGGCTAATGCGGCTATCAGGACGAGCAGACAGAGCGAGGACCGGCGCATGGAGGGATTATTCCCCGGCAGCGGCCCGGTTTCCGGTATCCCACGCGGCGACTTCGCGGATGTCCGACATAGCGGACAGGCCCACTCGGCTACCGGGCAGCGTTCACCGGTTCGTCTGCATGATCTGAATGAGGTTGCCGCAGGTGTCATCCAGCACCGCCGTGGTGACCTCGCCCATCTCGGCGGGTTCCTGCGTGAAGCGGACGCCGAGCCCGCGCAGGCGTTCGTACTCCGCGCGCACGTCGTCGACGGCGAAGGAGGCCAGCGGGATTCCGTCCGCGAGCAGCGCGTCACGGTACGGCTTGACGGCGGGGTGACCGGACGGCTCGAGGAGCAGTTCGACGCCGTCCGGCTGTTCCGGGGAGACCACGGTGAGCCACCAGTCCGCGCCGATCGGAACCTGATGTTTGACCTGGAAGCCCAGGATCTCGGTGTAGAAGGTCAGCGCCCGCAACTGATCGTCGACGAAAACACTGGTCAGGTTGATCCGCATGGGGTGCACTCCGATTCGTCGGTTCTGATCCACCGCCCGGCGCTGCTGTGCAGCGGGGTGGCGCCGAGGTCGGAGGCCCGCCGGGGCGGGCTCCCCGAGGGGCGGGTGACATCAGGGGGTGAGCAGGTGATTCGGACAGTAGGTCATGATGTCGATCTCGGTGGCGGTCATGCCGTTGATGCCCACGTTGGTGCCGGGATGCAGGCGGTCGAAGGCGATCAGCACGCCCTTGCGGCCCGGGTTGCGATCGATGTCCGCACAGGTCTTGCGCCCCAGCTTGATCGAGAGCTGCTTGAACGCAT
Organism: Nocardia sp. NPDC005978; assembly: GCF_040614455.1. NCBI lineage: Bacteria > Bacillati > Actinomycetota > Actinomycetes > Mycobacteriales > Nocardiaceae > Nocardia > Nocardia sp. NPDC005978. The sequence goes on along the minus strand of NZ_JBEXUS010000091.1, from coordinate 25,092 downwards.
CGGACTGACCCTGGTCACCCATCAGCAGCAGCCGCAACTCGTCCTGCGGCGCATAGGCCTGCGCCTGCACCGACCCGGCCAGCGACAGTGCGGCGGCGGCGATGCCGACCGCGACGATCCGACGAAACACGAGAACCCGCCTTCCATCTCCACCGATACCCGGCCGCTATGACCGATGCCCGGAATCTACCGGCCCGATCCCCCGGAACCGGGGATTGCGATCGGCCCCGCACCGGATCAGACCGAAAAGTCCGCTATGCCGGTGGAAGTTCCCGCCCACGCCCCGGACCGCCCGAGCGACTCGCGTCGCACCGATTCCCGTGCCCGGCCGGGCATCCGCCCGGGCATGGGCAGCGCCGGTCTACAGCGGGAGAGCCTGCTGGTCCTTGTCCACCGTGGCGGGCAGGAGGACCTTGCGGAGGTCGGCTATGGCAGCGAAGGCCTCGTCGGGGCTGTCGGCGCCGTCCTCGGTCCAGAGGTCGAACCATTCCGAGTTCTCGCCGACCACGCGGGTCAGGGCCCGGACCGCCAGCGGCGCAAAGTCTTCGGAGAAGGCGATCGTGCCGCCTTCGGTCAAGAACGCCGGGGCGTAGTGGGAGGTTATCGGCGTGCCGCCGGGCAGGGTCGAGGCCACGATCGCGGCGGCGGCCACGGCCGCGCAGGCCTCGTGGTCGTCGAGGTAGCCGGTGGTCTCGGCGGTCACCGTCAGGGCGTGGCGCACCAATTCCGGGCGCAGCGCCGGGTCGGCGTCGTGGAGCGCACCGCACCAGTCGGCGGCGCTGTCGTTGTCGAACGGGCCGGTGTCCCAGGTACCCATCAGCATCCTTTCGTCGGTACCGGCACCGTACGCAATCGGGCCGACAAAAGTCCGCACCGACGCGGGAGTTGGCGCGGCAGAGCGTCATTGGACGCGCGAGGCTACGGGGCGAGCATGCGGGGCGGGTGCGGCTGGAGATGGATCGTGGCCACCAGGTCGCCGTAGGGCGCGGTGCCGTGCGAGAAGCGGTGGCCCAACCGGGCCAGGGCCGAGCGGAAGCCGTGCTTCGTGCGAACCGTTTCGTTCAGGTGGGCGGCCCAGTGATCATCACGGACGATCTGCACGACCCCGTAGTGCTGACGACTGCCGATCGCGGGTCTGCCGCGCCAGTCGCCCGCCTGGATCACCACCCGGCGATCGTGAGCGAGCTGCTCGGACTCGATGTCATAGGAGGAGAGCAGAAAGTTCAAGCGGCCGTACTCCGCGGGCACCACGAGGTGCGGCGTGGTCGCGATGCGGTTCGGCGCGATCGGGCGGGTCACCAGCACCGACAGCGCGTTCCACCACATCGAACCGGGTTGTGCGGCCGCATTGGTGGCGGGCAGGGTGTTTCCGCGTAGATTCAGGGCAGCCGTCGGCGCGGTTCTCATCGTCACGGTGGATCTCCAAACTCGTTGTTCTTCAGTACCTTTCAAACCCAAACCCGAAAAAGGCAGGTGGGAACAACAACTCCGGACGCCCCCGCGCCGATGAGTGAGCGCCGTAATTGTCCCGATCTCGAGGTTAGCCTCGCTTACGAATCCGTGCCACGACCGACACGGCGCGGCCCCGGGACCAGGCATAACGATTGACGCACCCGCGCCGCCGGCCCGAGATCGGCCGCGAACCCGGACTCACATCACGGCGAATCCGGGGGTGGCGAACGCGCCGCCGCGCATCAGTCGGTGAGGGTCGCCTGGAACGCGATGCGGTCCCCGCGATAGAGCGAGCGCACATGCTCGATGGCGACGCCCGCGGCATCGACGCTGCGCCGGTTGAGCAGCAGCATCGGCAGGGCGGTGGTGCATTCCAGCAGCGCGGCCTCGCGCGGGGAGGCCAGCACGGTCTGAATGCGTTCGGTAGCACTGGCGTAGACGACGCCCATGCCCCGCGTGGCCGCGTAGAGCGAGGTCTGCGGGTCGTAGGTGGCGCGCAGCCCGGCGAACCGCGGCAGCGGCATGAAGGTCGACTCCAGGCCGATGCGCTCCCCGTCGGCGAGCAGGACGCGCTCCAGATGCATGACCGGCGTGCCCGGCGCGATGCCCAGGGCGGCGGCGGTATCGGGATCGGCGGGCTCGTCGGTCCAGCCGATCAGCACACGACCGGGCGTGCGCCCGAACGCCAGCGCGCCCTCGGTATAGGACCGCAGCGACAGGGGCTGCACCATTTTCGGGCGCGAGACCACCGTGCCCCGGCCCTGACGGCGAATGCGCCCCTCCACCAGCAGTTCCCGCACCGCCTGGCGAACGGTCTCGCGCGCCACCCCGCAGCGCAGCGCCAGATCGCGCTCCGACGGCAGCGGATCCCCTTCACCCAGTTCCCCCAGTAGCGATTCGAGCTCGGTCCGCACCCGGTACGACTTGGGCAAACGCGCCTCGGCGGCGGAAGACGCTGCGCCGGATGCCGTTTCATCGCTCGCACGGCCCCCGGACCGCCGGCCGCCCACCCCGGCAACCTCGGTTGTGTCCATGCCCCCAGCATACAGACTATTGGTCTATACCAATTGTTTACCCAGCGTTATCCCACGAAACACTCCTAGGTCTAGACCATTGGCCACCATGAGCCCATGCGATTGGTGATTATCGGCGGCGGCATCCTCGGCACCGCCCATGCGCTCGCCGCCGTCCGGCGCGGGCACGAGGTCGTGCACCTGGAACGCGAGGTCGAAGCCCGCGGCGCGACCGTGCGCAACTTCGGCCTGGTCTGGGTCTCGGGCCGCAGCGCGAACGAACTCGACATCACGTTGCGTTCGCGGCAGCTGTGGGAGGAGATCGGCGGCCAGGTGCCCGGCGTCGGGTTCCGCGCCACCGGATCGATGACCCTGGTCCGCAACGAACACGAACTGGCGGTGGCCGAGGCCGCGGTCGCGAACCCCGGCGCCGCGGACCGCGGCTTCGAACTCCTGGACGCCGATCGGGTGCGCACGCTCAACCCGGCCCTGCGCGGCAAATTCCTTGCCGGACTGCACTGTTCGACCGACGCCGCGGTCGAATCCCGCCAGGCCCTGCCCGCGCTGCGCCGCTACATGGAGGCCACCGAGCGCTACAGCTTCTTCGCGGGCACCGAGGCGCGCACCGTCACCGGCAGCACCGTGATCGACGACCGCGGCCGCCGGCACGAGGGCGATCTCGTCCTGGTCTGCCCCGGCGCCGCGCACTCCGGGCTGACCCGCGAACTCGCCGGCGATCTCCCGGTCCGCCGGGTCCGATTGCAGATGATGCAGACCGCGCCGCTCGGCGAGCCGCTGACCACCGCCGTCGCCGACGGCGACAGCTTCCGCTACTACCCCGCCTTCGCGGGCGCGGAGCTCGATCGCCTCAATCTCGAACAGGCACAACCGTTCACCGCCGCGCAGCACAAGATGCAGCTGCTCATGGTGCAGCGCCTGCACGGCGGGCTCACCATCGGCGACACCCACGAATACGACGAACCGTTCGCCTTCGACGTGGACGAGGCCCCGTACGAACACCTGATCTCGGTGTCCGAGGAACTGCTGGGCCGCAAGCTGCCGCAGGTGGTGCGCCGCTGGGCGGGCGTGTACAGCCAGTCCATCGATCCGGGCGCCATCGTGACCCGCGCGCAGGCGAGCGACGCCGTCTGGGTGATCACCGGCCCGGGCGGGCGCGGCATGACCCTGGGTCCCGCACTCGGCGAGGAAACCGCCGACCTGCTGCACCTGTGAACCACCCACCACACCTACCCGACAGGGGAATCATCTTGTCCGACAAGCGCATCGACCTCGCGGTACTGGACATGGCCGGCACCACCGTCGCCGACGACGGTCTGGTGGAACGCGCCTTCGAGGCCGCGGTCACCGCCGCGGGCATCCCGGCCGAGGGCCCCGAACGCGAGGCGGCGCGCGCCTTCGTCCTGGACACCATGGGGCAGTCCAAGATCTGGTGCTTCCGCACGCTGCTCGGCGATGAAGAACTCGCGCAGACCGCGAACCGCGCCTTCGAGGCGGCGTACACCGAACTCGCCGAACAGGCCGGTGTCACACCGATTCCCGGCGCCGCCGAGGCCATCGCCGAGCTGCGCGCGGCGGGTGTGCGGGTCGCGCTCACCACCGGATTCAGCCGCGAGACCCAGGACCGGCTGCTGCGGGCGCTGGACTGGACCGAGATCGCCGACCTGACCCTGGCCCCCTCCGATGCCGGGCGCGGCCGCCCGTTCCCCGACATGGTTCTCACCGCCGTGCTGCGCCTGGAAATCGACGCCGTGGATCGCGTTGCGGTACTGGGCGATACGACCAGCGACATCGCCACCGGCCTGGCCGCGGGCGCGCGGATCGTCGCGGGCACGCTGACCGGCGCGCACGGGGAAGAACAGCTGCGCGCGGCGGGCGCGACCCACGTGGTGCCCTCCGTCGCCGACTTCGCACGCCTGGTGCTGGATCAGCGGGCCTGACCCGAAGACTCCCCGCGTTCGCGACGCGGGGTTGCCCCCATCCCTTCGACTCGTCTCCCCTCGAACCGAAAGTTGTAGTCACCGTGCGTAATACGAACAACCGCCTCGCACGCACCCTCGCCCGCACCGCACTCGTGCTGACCTCGGCCACCGCGCTCGCGTTCGGCCTGACCGCATGCGGCGGCACCGGCACCGATTCCGGTGACGGCAAGACCGTCACGGTGTACTCCGCCGACGGCGTCGGCGACTGGTACAAGAGCCAGTTCGCCAAGTTCAAGGATCAGACCGGCATCGCGGTCAACCTGGTGGAGGCGGGCTCGGGCGAGGTCGTCAACCGGGTCGACAAGGAGCAGTCCAACCCGCAGGCCGACGTGATCGTCACCCTGCCGCCGTTCATGCAGAAGGCCGACAAGCAGGGGCTGCTGCAGCCCAGTGGCGTGGACACCGCCGCGTTCCCGGCCGCGGACAAGGACGCGGGCGGCAAGTGGGTGACCCTGGCGGGCAACTACCTGTGCTTCATCGCCAACCCGTCGGTCGATGCGGCCAAGCTGACCTGGGACGACCTGCTGAAGCCGGAGTTCCAGGGCAAGCTCCAGTACTCCACCCCCGGCCAGGCCGGTGACGGCACCGCCGTGCTGATCCTGCTGCAGCAGCTCTACGGCAAGCAGGGCGCGCTGGACTACCTGACCAAGCTGCAGGCCAACAACGTCGGGCCGTCCTCCTCCACCGGCAAGCTGCAGGCCAAGGTCGACAAGGGCGAGATCCTGATCGCCAACGGCGACATCCAGATGAACCTGGCCACGGTGAAGGAGAAGGGCTCCAAGTTCAGCGTGTTCTTCCCGGCCGCGGCCGACGGCAAGTCCAGCACCGTGGCGCTGCCGTACCTGGTTGGCCTGGCCAAGGGCGCCCCGCACACCGACGAGGGCAAGAAGCTCATCGAATTCCTGCTCTCGGCCGACGTGCAGAAGACCCTGCCCGAGGCCAACGCGGTCTCCGCGCGCACCGACGCCAAGGACGCGCCAGCCGCGGGCAACGGCCCCTCCCCCGCCGCGCTGGTCAAGAACGTGGAGATCGTGCGCCCGGACTGGAATCAGGTCCTGACCGATCTCGACGCCGATGTCGCGGCGTACCAGAAGGCAACCGGTAGTTGAGTTCTCGATCCCGCAGAGCCCAGGAGCAGCAACCATGTCCTCCGCGTTGACGACATCCACGGCGACGGCGGCCACCGCCACCGAGCCGGCCATCGTGTTCGACCGGGTCGGTGTCACCTACCGTCGCGGCCGCACGACCACCGTCGCACTGGCCGATTTCAACCTGCGCGTCGCCGCGGGGGAAACGGTTGCGCTGCTGGGGCCCAGCGGGTCCGGCAAATCCACCGCGCTCAAGGCGCTGGCCGGATTCGTCCGGCCGACCTCGGGCGCGGTGCGGCTGGCCGGGCGCGAGGTCACCGATCTGTCCCCCGCCAAACGCGGCATCGGGGTGGTGGTGCAGTCCTACGCGCTGTTCCCGCACATGCGGGTGAGCGAGAACGTGGCGTTCGGGCTGAAGGCGCATCGGGTGCCGCGCAAGGAGATCGGCGATCGGGTGCGCGAGGCGTTGGAGATGGTCGGCATGGGCGCGTACGCCGGGCGGCTGCCGCGCGAGCTCTCCGGCGGGCAGCAGCAGCGGGTGGCCATCGCCCGCGCGCTGGCCATCCGGCCCAAGGTGCTGTTGCTCGACGAACCGCTCGCCGCGCTGGACGCCCAGTTGCGCCAATCCATGCTGGGCGAGTTGCAGCAGTTGCGAAAGGCGTTGCCGGACACCGCGATGCTGTATGTGACCCATGATCAGTCCGAGGCGCTGGCCCTGGCCGACCGGATCGCGGTCATGCGCGACGCGCGGCTGGTGGACATCGACACCGCCCACAACCTGTGGCGGCAGCCGGCCACCGAGTTCACCGCCGCGTTCCTGGGCGGCGCGAATCTGCTGCCCTGCCGCGTGAATCACGTCTCGGGGACCGCGGCGCTGGTGACCGTCGGCGAGCACACGCTGCGGGCGGAGGCGCCGCTGCCGGGCGTGGGGCGGCCCGACTGGGTTCCCGACGCGCGGGCCCAACTGTGCGTGCGGCCGCACACGGTGCGGATCGTGCCGCTCACCGAGCGGGACGCGTTGCGCGGCACCGTGATCACCGCGGTCTGGAAGGGCGCGGTCACCCGGCTGCACCTGTCGGTCGCCGGAATTCCCGGTGAGCTGACCGCCGAGACCCCGGGGCACACCGAACTGGTGGCCGGGGACCAGGTGGGCGTGCGCTTCCCCGACCCGGCCGGCGTGCTCATTCCGCCGGGCATCGGGACCGACTCCGCCACGGCCGATCCCGAGGTGCGGGCATGAGTGACGCGCTGCCGCAACGACTTCGCGCGGCGACCGGAGATGTCCTCGGGCTCGCCGGGCGCAAGGTGACGGTGCTGACCGGGGCGGCGGGGCCCGCCGCGCCGTCCCGGCGAGCCGAGGCTTCGACATCCCCGGCCGCGCAGGCAGAGTCCGCCGTGCCTCCGATCGCGCCGGCGGAGTCGTTCGCACCACGGCCCGCCTCGAGCGAGGGCTGGGCGGAGCTCTTCTCGACCGTGGCGGCCGTGCGCGACAGGGGGCGGGCATGACCGCGCTACTCGAAACACCCTCCGCTCCCGCGACTCCGGAGCGGCCCGCGCGCAGGGGCTCGCTGCGCGCGGTCGCCTGGACGCTGCCGCCCGTGCTGACGGTGCTGCTCATCGCGGCCTACCCGATCTGCCGGGTGCTGTGGGAATCGACGACGACGAAGGACGGCGGGCGCGGGATCGGAACGTGGACCGGCGTGCTGGCCGAGCCCTCGTTCCGGAACGCGCTGTGGCGCACCGTGTCCATCGCGGTCTGCTCGACCATCGGATGCCTGATCCTGGGCACGTTCCTCGCGATCGTGCTGGCGTTCGTTCCTTTTCCGGGATCGCAGCTGGTGGGCCGGCTCATCGACACCGTGCTGACGCTGCCCTCGTTCCTGGTGACGCTGGCGTTCACGTTCCTGTACGGCACGGCCGGCGCGGTGAACGCGCTCATCGGCGAGCTGACCGGGAGTTCGGAACCGGCGCTGAACTTCCTGAGCACGCCGTGGGGCATCATCCTGGCCGAGATCACCTTCTTCACCCCGTTCGTGGTGCGGCCGCTGCTGGCCGGGTTCGCGCAGCTGTCGCGGGAACAGCTCGACGTGGCGGCGAGTCTGGGAGCCTCGCCGTGGCGCGTGCTGCGCTCGGTGGTCATGCCCGAGGCGTGGCCCGCCCTCGCGGCGGGCGGCAGTCTCGTATTGCTGCTGACCCTCAACGAATTCGGGATCGTGCTGTTCACCGGCGCCAAGGGCGTCATCACGCTGCCCGCGCTGATCTACACGCGCGGCATCGTCACCTTCGATCTGCCGGGCGCGGCGGTGCTGGCCTCGGTGCAGGTGCTGCTGTCGCTGAGCCTGTACCTCGGGTACCGGCTGCTGTTCGCCCGTCTGACCGGAACCCGTGGAGAGAGCTGAATCATGCTGGTGTGGACACGTTCCGGGCGACTCGCGGTACTCGCGTTCTTCGCCCTGGTGGTCGCCGTCGTCTTCGTGGCGCCCATCGCCACCGTGGTGGCGGCCGCCCTGGCCGGGCACTGGACCGGCCCGCTGCCCTCGGATCTCGGCTTCGCGAACTTCGGCCGCGCGCTGGAAGGTGAACAGGCGGCCAGCCTTTCGGTCAGCCTGCAGACCGCGCTGCTGGCGGGCGGCATCTCCCTGATCCTCGGGACCTGGGCGGCCCTGGCCGCCCGCGAGGCCCCGCTCTGGCTGCGCCGCGTCACCGACGCGGTCTTCCACCTGCCCGTCGCCATCCCCTCGGTGGCGATCGGCCTCGGCGTCCTGATCGCGTTCAACGAGCGCCCGCTGCTGCTCGGCGGCACCAAATGGATCGTGATCGTGGCCCATACGGTCCTGGTCCTGGCCTACGCCTTCAGCGGCGTCTCCGCCGCCCTGGACCGCCTGGACCCCGGCTACCGCCAGGCCGCCGAGTCCCTCGGCGCGGGCCCCGCCCGCGTCCTGTTCCGCATCACCCTCCCCCTGCTGCTCCCCGCCCTCGGCGCGGCCGCCGGCCTGGCGATAGCCCTGTCGATGGGCGAACTCGGCGCGACGATCATGGTCTACCCCGCGACCTGGAAAACCCTCCCCGTCACCATCTTCGCCGCCACCGACCGCGGCGAGGTCTTCGACGCCGCCGCCAGCACGACCCTGCTGGTCCTGGTGACCCTGGCCGCCCTGGTGGTCCTGGGCCGCCTGAAAGGCCGCGCGGCCCTGCGCTGACGGTGGGTCCGGTTAGCATGCCGGGCGTGAGGATCGATGTCGACCATGCCGCCCGAATCGCCGCCGCGGCAGCGGAATTCGACTGGACCTGGCGGCCCGCAGACCTGGCGCGCTGGTGCGCGGCGACAGGGTGGGCCATCGCCCAGGAGAACACCAGGTCGGCGCGGCTGATCGCCGATCCGGCCACGGGCCGGCCCACGGCCACGGCGTCGTACGGCGCGTACCCCGCCGGCGACCGGTCCGATGCGGGGCTGTGGCTGGAATACCTGTCGATCAACGTCGCCGAGGCGGAAGCTGCTGCCGCAGAAGATGTCACGGCGACGCACGCGGCGTTGCAAGCCGCGATAGGAAACGTGCTCGGCCCACCCGCGGCGTCCGGCCAAGCTCCGGACGCCGCCACCACCTGGCGATCACCCCGGGCGCTGGTATCCCTGCACGCCGATTCCCGTTCCATCGCACTCGATGTCGTCAATCCGCGATACTTCGACCGCACGGACCCCGGGCCGAAGCCGAGCCACGTGGTGGCCGGGCCCATCCGGCACCGGGATTGGGCGGCTCTCGCGGACGCGCTGGGGCAGACGCTGTGGCGTCTGCCCGCGCCGACCTACCTCATCATGGACGCCCCCGGCAATCGCTTCGCGCAGTTCGCGGTGGCCCACGACGAACTGTCCGCAGAGATCTCCAGCAATACCTGGCTGGATCAGGAGTTCCGCATGACGGCCCCGGAGGAGATCCGCATGGCCGAGCTGGGGTGGTCGCCCTACAGCGAACAAGGCTGCCCCAACTGGTACTACGACGTCGCATTCCCCGGTCGCAAGCCGGACTTCGAGGCGTCGGCCCGACGCGCAGTCACCACACTCCGCGAGGTCATGCACATCTCGGATCCGACACGACTGCGGGTGGAAGCGTGGACTGTAGGAACTCGTCTGGTCCCCGACCTCACCGAGCTGCTGGCCGGGTAGCCGGCTCAGATGCTGAAGAAGCCCGCTACACCGCGTCCGGGCGACTCCGCGGCCTCCCTGGCCCAGGTGATCGCCGCCTCGGCCCACTCCCGGGTGTTGCTATCGAGGACGGCCAATTGGTCCCGGGTGAGGGCGTCCCACTGCTCACACATCTGGACGCAATAGCTGTGGCTCCATTCGCCATAGCCGCCTTCATCGTTCGACAGCGGCGCGGGATACATCCACTCGAACACGGTCAGACCCAGATCGACGCCGAGCTGTCCGAGCCGCTCGTCCACCATCGCGAGCCAAGCACCGTGGTACGGGCCCTTACTGTCCGAGAACTCCGCGTAGAACGCGCAGATCTTCTCGAAGGCGTCCGCGTAGCGATACGAATACCTCTCGAGGAAGGGACCACCGTTGATAACCGCATGCACTGCCTCGCCCATCGTCGGAGCCCCCTCGTCGCGGCACGGGTCGCCGTCCACGCGCTCGAACTCCTTCGCGAATCGCGTCTCGGTCATCCGCCGCAGTTTGCCGTCTCCCAGTCCGACAGCCTCCAACGGCTTCGCCAGATCGACGACATAGACCCTCAAGAATCTGCCCACCGCCAGACCCTATCCAGCGGTCACGACACGAATCTTGCTCACGCACAACGCGGGTCCGAGTCACTGGAGCCGGGTTCGTCGGTGTCGATTACGACCCCGTTCAGGCGGGCGGATCGTCGGGGTCCGTGGCGGCGTTGATCACGCCGTCCAGGACCTCGCGGGCGCGGTGGAGGTCCTTGATCGTGGCGTCTATGCGGGCGCGTTCCTCGGTGAGGGTGTGCAGGAGGTAGGGGGTGGCCACCGCGTTCGGGGTGCCGTCCTCGTCGTGGATGCAGGGTAGGAGGTTGACTATCGTGCGGCTGTGCAGGCCCGCGGCGTACATCTCCTGGATGCGCAGGACCCGGTCCACGGCCGAATCCAGGTAGTCGCGCTGACCGCCGGGGGTGCGGGTCGAGGTCAGTAGGTCCTGGGACTCGTAGTAGCGCAGGGAGCGGACGCTGACGCCGGTTCGATCCGCCAGTTCACCGATGCGCACGATGTTCTCCTTGCAGCTGACATTGATGTCAGGTTCTACGGTACCGGCATGATGCTGCTGACCGACTACCTCGGACCACACCTGACCCTGCCCAACCGGGTGATCATGTCGCCCATGACCCGGCTGCGCTCGCACCCGGACGGCTCGCCCACCGCCGACGTCGCCGACTACTACGCGCAGCGCGCCACCGCCGGACTCATTGTCAGCGAGGGCATCTGGCCGCACAGCAGCGGGCAGAGCGAGGCGTGGGTGCCGGGTTTGCAGACCGTCGACCACGTGCGCGCGTGGCGGGCGGTGACCGAGGCCGTGCACGCGGCGGGCGGGCGAATCTTCGCCCAGCTCATGCACGGCGGGCGCAAGGGGCATCCGCTGGCGCGGATCGACGGGAGCGTCCCGGCGGGGGCGTCCGCGGTCGTGGACCCGGAGCGGGTGCACCTCATCGCCGGAGGCAAGGCGGACCCCATCGTGCCGGAAGCGATGACCACGGCCGAGATCGACGCCACGGTAACGTATTTCGCCGACGCGGCCCGCAACGCCATCGCCGCCGGGTTCGACGGGGTGGAGCTGCACGGCGCGAACAGCTATCTGCTGCACCAGTTCCTGGCCGACAACACCAACCTGCGCACCGACGAGTACGGCGGGTCCATCGAGAACCGCGTACGGCTGCCGTTGCGCGTCGTGGACGCGGTGACCGCGGCCATCGGCGCGCACCGCACCGCGATCCGTCTCTCCCCCGGCAACCCGCAGTTCGACATGATCGAGCGCGATCCCGGCCCGCTGTACCGAAACCTGGTGGCCCAGCTGGATACTCGCGGCCTGGCCTATCTGCATCTGACCGATGCCGACGACTACGCCGCCCTGGCGGACCTGCGCGGGCTGTGGCGGGGCACGCTCATCGCCAACGTCGGCGAGAACCGCACGCCCACCACCGCCTCGGACGCGGAACGGGTGCTCGAGAGCGGGGTCGCCGACGCCGTCTCCTTCGGGCGCGCTTTCATCCCCAACCCGGACCTGGTCCATCGCATCGCGCACGAACTACCGCTGGCGGCACTGCGCGACGAGTTTCTTTACGGCCGCGACGCACGCGGATACAGTGACTATCCGCGCGCGAGTGAAAGACTCGTTTCGAGTCCCGCGAATAGTCGCGTTCAGCCGAACTGAAACACAATTCCGGGGAAATGGAAGTTGGGCCTAATACCGAATGGTCGGTATTAGGCCCAACCATTTCCCCGGGGAGGGATCAGCCCGGGAAATCCAGGTCCGCGGCCGCCACCAGCAGCGCGCGGGAGTGGGCATCGTCCGCGTCGCGGATCAGACCGGCCGCCAGGAGATACGCCGCCGCCATGCGCAACGCGGAATCCTGGAGACCGGTGATGGTTTCGGCGAAGTCACCGGCCTTGGCGTCGAATCCGCGCCGCAATTGCCGCGCGGAGTCGAACCCGCCGAAGCCGCCGGCGCCCTGTAATCGCCGAGCCCGCTCGACCTGCGGATCGAGCGAGTCGGCGAAGCGCAGGAAGTTGGCGGCACAGCGCCGGGCCAGCGCCTCATCCATGCGAAAGGACCCCTCCGCCGCCCGCGCGTACAACTGATCACCAGCGGTTCGTCCGGTGTACAGCACGGCATCGCTCCCCTTACCGAACTCGTCATCCCCTGCCGAGCTCGATCGACCCAAATGTGAAATGCCTTTTACCGCCCACGATTCCGCCGGATGTGTCAGGCTGAGAGAAATCCCGGACGGGCGTGCCGCGCCAGTCGACCACGCGGCACGCCGGGCGGGGCGCCCCGTTGCGCCCGCCGTCTGGAGGCGGGCGACGTCCGCGAGCCAGGTGAGCTACTGGCCCGATAGCGCGACCCGGTTGACGTCACCACTGGCTCAGCGACCCGATCGCACTGCTGCGTGTGCGCCAATACGGTTGCAGGTCAGTGCATTGGACGCGGTGCGCTCGGAATCACTGTTCCGGCAAACGACGCCGGCCACCGGCCACGTCGATTACGAGATCAGTGTAACCGTCCACCAGCTCGGCCAGGTGGTACCAGTGTTTATGGGTATTGTCGCTGCCCGCGCCCTCATGATCGATGACCTGATTCGCTTCGACCCAGCTCCGGGCCATTCGATCCACGACCGCACCCAGGCTTTCGGTGTGCAGCGCGGCGCCGTTACGGTGCTGCGGCAGTTCCTGTTCCACCCAATCGTTGATATCGTCAACGAGTTCGCCGCGGCGACAATCGATCTCGGTGACCAACATCGGATCTCGTACTTGTCCGCGGCGTTCGTGCAGCTCGGCGAGGGCATGCGCCGAACGCAACAGAACTCGATCTTGAAATCGCCTGCCCTGGAATGCACAGAGCAATTGCGGAGCGGTCGGCAGAACGCCGGCTATGGACATGGTCATCGGAACTCCCCGTACGTGCCCGCTTGGATCACTAATCGCACCAACATGATTGGTCTCCGGATTTCAGCTATACCGGTCATCGGATCGGCTGTTCACGAATAGGCTAGCCGAATCATGCTCTTACAAATGCAAGAACGCAACAGTGCGTTCTAAGTAGTGCGCGAAGCGAAAGGGTTTGTCATGGCAGGCAAGCGCACCGTGCTCACCGTCCGTCTGCGCCGCCTCGCGGCCATGCTGCACGAGATGCGGGAGACAGCCGGCCTCAGCAAAGAGGTGGTGAGCAGCAAAACCGGTATCAACGTCACCACGCTCTACCGCATCGAAACGGCACAGGCCAGGCCACAGCGCCGCACCCTGACCGCGATGCTGGATCTGTACCGCATCGGCGAGCCACAACGTTCAGATGCCTTGCAGTTGCTGGTCGATGCGCTCAAACCCGGTATGGCGCGGTCCTTCGAGGACGCGGTCTCCGAGGTCTACGGCGCGTACATCAACTTCGAGGCCGAGGCACTCTCGGCGCGGTTCTTCCAGGCCAGCTACGTGCCCGGCCTGCTGCAGACCTCGTCGTACGCCAACGCCGTCTATCAGACCACCATGCCCAAGATCTCCGACCAGGTCATGAACCAGCGCATCCAGGCCCGCCAGGAGCGCGCGAACGTGCTGACCAAACACGACCCGCTCGAACTCTGGGTGGTGCTGGACGAGGCCGTGGTCCGGCGTCTGGTCGGCGGGCCGGAGGTCATGCGCGAGCAGTTCGATCTCCTGCTCGACCACACCAACAAGCGCAACGTGATCCTGCAGATCCTGCCCTTCGACGCCGGCGCGCACCCCGGCATGCTCGGCTCCTTCACCCTGCTGGACTTCCCGGACCCCGCCGATCCGGAGCTGGTCTACGTCGAGGGCATCGCCAGCGACGAACTGATCGAGGGCCACCCCGAGGTCCGCCGGTACGGGGTCATGTTCGACCAGTTGCGGGCCATGGCGCTGAGCCCGCGCGACTCCATCGCCATGATCGAGGAGAGCAGGGACGAGCTGGGCAGACGCGAGTAGCGCGGCTTCCACCCACCCTGGGGGTGGGGAAGCATCACCCTCGGAGCGGTGATCGGCAGTACTGAGGTTGCTGTCGGATCGAACCGGATGCGACGACAGTTGGATACATCCCCAACAGCACCACAAAGTCGCATTTCCGAGAGGATGATAACGATGTGCAAGTCGGTCGAATCGCCCGCAATCACCCTCGTTCCCCAGCGAGCGAGCGAGCACCACGCTGCCACCGCGACCATCTCTCGCCCCGATTCGGCGGCGATCGCCTACAGCGCGGCCGACTGCGCCCTGACCTACGCCGAACTCGATCGGTGGTCCAACCGGATGGCCCGCATGCTGCTGGTCCTCGGGGCCCGCCCCGGCACCCGGGTCGCCATTGCCGCCACCCCGCAGCTGGAATCGATCGTCGCCCGCCTGGCCATCGCCAAGACCGGTGCGACCGCGGTGCCCTACACCACCGAGAAGACCTCGGCCCGTGTGGATTTCGGCATCACCACCAAGGAGGGCCTGGATCGCTTCGCCGATCCCCGCCGCGTCCTGGTGCTGGACGAGCGCTCCACGCTGCTGCAGTACCTCACCGGCTCGGACGCCCCGCTGACCGACGCGGAACTGCACCGCGCCCGCCGGGCCTCCTGACCCGTCCGGGTACTCCGCGCTCTCGGTTCCATTTTCTTTGACACGCAGGATGTTTCATGGATTCCAGCTCTGCCCGCAGCTCCGACCACGCGGCATTCGCACTGTCAGCGGCCCAGCGCGGCATCTGGTTCGCCCAGCACCTGGCCGGTGACACCCCCATCTCGATCGCCCAGTACGTCGAGTTCGACGGGGCGGTCGACATCGAGTTGCTGGCGGACGCGGCCCGCCGCGCGGGCCGTGAGTTCGGCACCGGCTACCTGCGCCTGCTCGAGATCGACGAACTGCCCTGGCAGGTCGTGGACACCACCCTCGACGACAGCATTCTCACCATCGACCTGAGCGCGGCCCCCGATCCGGAGGCCGCCGCGCAGGCGTGGATGCGCGCGGAGTACACCGCGCCGCTGGACATGACCCGCGACCGGCTCTGCACCGTGGCCATGCTGCGCCTGGCCGACGACCGCTGGTACTGGTACTCCCGCCTGCACCACATCCTGCTCGACGGGGTCGGCGCGCTCACCATGCTGCAGCGCACCTCGGAGATCTACAACACCGCCGCGGCCGGGCTCGACGTGCCGCCCGGCCGGGCCGAGCCGCTGCAGAAGATCGTGGAAGCCGACGTGGCGTACCGGGCTTCGGACCGGCTGCAGGCCGACCGCGAATACTGGCGCGATCATCTGGCCGGGATGGCCGAACCGGCGCACCTGGGCCGGCGCGCGGGGGCGGTGGACGCCCATCCGAGATTGCTGAGCGGCGCGCTGCCGGCGGAGACGGCGGCGCTGCTCGACGCCGTGACCGCCGAACTCTCCACCAGCGCCGCACCCGTCGTGGTCGCGGCCTTCGCCGCGTTCGTGGGCGCCATGACCGGCACCGGCGAGATCGTGCTCAGCCTGCCGGTCTCGGGCCGCACCACCGCCACCCTGCGCCGCTCGGGCGGCATGGTCGCCAACGTGGTGCCGCTGCGCCTGCACCCCACCCCGCTGGCCACGGTCGGCGAACTGGTGCGCGCCACCCAGGGTGAACTGACCGCGGCCCTTCGCCGCCAGCGCTACCGCCAGGAGGACATCCTGCGCGACCTGGGCTGGGCCATGGACGAGGTGGCCAGCTTCGGCCCGACCGTCAACCTCATGCTCGCCGACACCCGCATCCGCCTCGGCGGGGTGACCGGTCAGCTGCACGTGCTCACCTCGGGCCTGATCGACGATCTGTTCGTCAACGTCTATCCCGGCATCGGCGGGGAGCGCACCCACATCGACTTCCAGGCCAACCCCAACCGCTACGGCGAGGGCGAACTGGCCACCCTGCACGCGCGCTTCCTGGCCTTCCTGCACCGTTTCCTCGAAGGCGGGCAGAGCGCGCCGCTCGCGACGGTGACCGCGCTGTCCGCCGGCGAACGCGACCGGCTGGTCCCCGCCGCCGGCCGCGCGCCCGCGCGCCCGCGCACGCTGCCGGAGATCCTCACCACCGGCGCGACCATCGACCCGGCCGCCATCGCCCTGCGCGTGGACGGCAGCGCGTACACCTACCGCGAACTCCTGGACCACAGCACCCGGCTGGCCCGCGTGCTGATCGCCGCGGGCGCGGGACCCGAACGGGCGGTGGCGATCTCGATCCCGCGTTCGGCGGAGTCGGTGCTCGCCATGTGCGCGGTGGCCCTCACCGGCGCGGCCTTCGTGCCCGTCGACCCGAAATACCCGCTCGATCGCATCGAGCACATGATCACCGACAGCGGCGTGGTCGCCGGGGTGACCGTCACGGACGCGCGCGCGGCACTGCCCGATCGGGTGCGCTGGCTGGTCCTGGACGACCCGGAGACCGAAAAGGAGCTCGCCGCAGCCGATTCCACGCCCGTGACCGATGCCGACCGGGTGCGCCCGGTGCGCCCGGATCAACTGGCCTACCTCATCTACACCTCCGGGTCGACCGGCCTGCCCAAGGGTGTGGGCGTGACCCACCGCGGCCTGGCGAACCTCGTGTCGGGTTCAGGGTCGGCGTTCGGCGTCGCCTCGGACGCGGTCATGGCGCACGCGGTCTCCCCCAGCTTCGACATCTCGGTGGAGGAACTGCTGGTGGCGTTCGCGGTCGGCGCGACCGTCGCGGTGGTGCCCCCGGCCGCCTACGCGGGCGAAGACCTGGCGCGCGTGCTGCGCACCCTCGAGGTCACCCACCTGAACGTGACTCCGGCCGTGGCGGGTTCGCTCGATCCGGCCACCCTGCCGCGGGTGCGGACCGTGGTGGTCGGCGGCGACGCCTGCCCGCCGGAGCTGACCGCGCGGTGGGCCGGGCGCAGGGTGATCAACGGCTACGGCCCGACCGAGGCCACCGTCACCGCCACCCTGAGCGCGCCGCTGACCCCGGGCGAGCCCATCACCATCGGCGCGCCCACCCGCGGCATGCGCGCGGTGGTGCTGGACGCCTGGCTGCGGCCTGTACCGCCGGGGGTCACCGGGGAGCTGTATCTGAGCGGCCCGGGCCTGGCCCGGGGCTATCACCAGCGGATCGGCTTCACCGCCGAGCGCTTCGTCGCCGATCCCTTCGCGGCCGGCGAGCGGATGTACCGCACCGGCGATCTGGTGCGCTGGCGGATGCGTGGGGACGGCTACGAGCTCGAATTCGGCGGCCGCTCCGACACCCAGGTGAAGGTGCGCGGCTTCCGCATCGAGCTCGGCGAGGTGGACGCGGCGGTCGAACGGCATCCGGGCGTGGACACCGCCATCACCGTGGGCGCCACCACCCCCGGCGGCGCGACCGCGCTCGCGACCTACGTGCTCGGGCTCGCGGACGCCGAGATCGATCCCGAGGCCGTGAAAGCCACCGTGGCCCAGCAGCTTCCGGCGCACATGGTGCCCGCGGCGGTGATGGTGCTGGACACCCTGCCCCTCACCCCCGCCGGGAAGGTGGACCGGCGCGCATTGCCCGCGCCCGAATTCGGCTCCGGCGCGCGCACCGGCCGGACCCCGGGCACCGCGCGCGAGGTCACCCTGGCCGCCATCGTGTCCGAGGTGCTCGGCATCGAGGACGTGGGCGCGGACGACAACTTCTTCGCTCTGGGCGGCGACAGCATCGTCGCCATCCAGCTGGTGGCGCGGGCCAAGACCGCCGGGCTCTCGCTGCGAGCGCGCGACGTGTTCGAGCACAAGACCGTCGCGGCCCTGGCCGCGGTCGCGACCGAGGTCAGCGCGCAGGTGGTGCACGAACTGCCCGGCGGCGGGACCGGCGAGGTGCCGCTCACCCCGATCGTGCACGCCATGCTCGACCAGGGCGAGACCTGGCCGCGCTTCGCCCAGGCCGTGCTCGTCGGCCTGCCCGCCGACGTGGACAGGTCCCGGCTGGCCACCGCCGTACAGGCGCTGCTGGACCGGCACGACCTGCTGCGCAGCACCCTGACGCGCAGCACCGATCTGCCGCGCGATTCCCAGCATCCGGTCTGGGTGGTCGGCGCACCGGGTTCGGTGCGCGCCGAGGATCTCATCGAGGTGGTGCCCGCGCTCAACGGCGGCGACGGCGAAGCCGAATTGCAGTGGGCGGCAGACCTGCTCGACCCCGCCGCGGGCGTGATGGCGCGCTTCGTCCTCATCGAACGCGAACAGAATCCGCCGCTGCTGTGGCTGGTGCTGCACCACCTGGTCACCGACGGGGTGAGCTGGCGCATCCTGCTGCCGGATCTGGCGACCGCGTGGTTGGGCGGCGAACTCGCCCCGGTCGGCACGTCGTTCCGGCGCTGGGCGCACGGCCACCGCGAGCAGGCCGCGCGGCGGCTGCCGGAAATGCCGCTGTGGCAGTGGATCATGGAGACCCCGGATCCGCCGTTCGGCGAGCGCGCGCTCGATCGCACGCTCGACACCGCCGCCACCATGGGGCAGGTCCGCACCACCATCGACCTCGACATCGCCGCTGCGGCAATGGAATCGGTGCCCGAACGCTTCCACTGCGGCGTGGACGACGCACTGCTGACCGCGCTGGCGATGGCGGCGAGCAGCTGGCGCGACACCCCGCACACCCTGCTCACCCTCGAGGGACACGGTCGCGAAGAGGCGATCCTGCCCGGCGCCGACATCTCCCGCACCGTCGGCTGGTTCACCAGCGTGTACCCGGTGGCGCTGGATCTGAGCGAGGTCGACCTCGACGAGGCGTGGCGCGGCGGGCCCGCGGCGGGCACCGCGCTCAAGACCGTCAAGGAACAACTGCGCGCCATTCCGGACAAGGGCGTGGGCTACGGCATGCTGCGCTACCTCGTGCCCGAGGTGGCCGCCGACTTCGCGAACGCCCCCGTGCCCCAGCTCAGCTTCAACTACCTGGGCCGGACCGGCGGCGCCGAGGGCACCGGGGACGAAACCCCTTGGCTGCCCCGCCGTTTCGCCGCCACCCAGCACGACGACGCACCACTCGAAGCGGTCCTGGACATCAACGCCTTCCGCACCGACGCCGGACTCGAGATCACCTGGGCGTACGCCGCGCAGGTGCTGACCGAGGCGCAGGTCCGGGAATTCGCGGAGCTGTGGGCGCGAGCGCTGACCGCACTGGCCGAGCACGCCCGCGGCGCGGACGCCGGCGGGCACACCCCGTCGGACTTCCCGCTGGTGCCGGTGTCGCAGCGGCACATCGAGGACTGGGAGACGCGGTACGCCGACCTGGCCGACGTCTGGCCGCTCTCGCCGCTGCAGTACGGACTGCTCTTCCACGCCCGCTACGACACCGACACCGCCGACGGCTACACCGTGCAGACCCAGCTCTCGCTCGCGGGCCGGGTGGATTCCGCGCGCCTGCACGCCGCCGCGCGCGCCCTGCTCGACCGGCACGACGTACTGCGGGTCGCGTTCGTCGAAACCCCGGACGGACCGCGCCAGCTGCTCACCGGCGTTACCGAACTCCCTTGGCAGGAAATCGATCTCACCGTGCTCGCGGATGACGCCGAGCGCACCCGCGAACTGGAACGGCTCATCGCCGTGGACGCCGGCACCCGGTTCGATCTGGCCCGGCCGCCGCTGCTGCGCTTCAGCCTGATCCGCACCGGTCCCGAGACGTGCACGCTGCTCATGACCAATCACCACCTGGTGCTGGACGGCTGGTCCACGCCGCTGCTGGTGCGCGAGCTGCTCGCGGGCTACCTCGCGGCCAGCACCGGCCAGGATTTCCAGGGCGCGCACGCGCACTCGTATCGCGAATTCCTGGCCTGGCTGGGCGAACAGGACGACACCGCCTCCATGGACGCCTGGCGCGAGGCCCTGGCCGGGGTGGATTCGCCGACCCGGTCGGTGCCGACCCTGGCGGGCATTTCGCACACCGAATCCGGCATGGTGTCACTGGATTTCGGCCCCGAGTCACTGGCCCGGCTCGAAGGCACCGTGCGCGGGGTGGGCGCGACGGTCAACACCGCCGTGCAGGCCGCGTGGGCGCTGCTGCTGGCCATGCTCACCGGCCGCACCGACGTCGTCTTCGGCGGCACCGTCTCCGGGCGGCCGCCGCAGCTGGCCGGAGTCGAGGAGATGGTCGGGCTCTTCATCAACACGCTTCCGGTGCGCGTACGCCTGGATCCGGGCGAACAGGTCGGCGATCTGCTCGCGCGGGTGCAGGCCGAACAGGCCCGGCTGCTCGATCACCAGCACGTCGGACTGGCCGCCATCCACCAGGCGGTCGGGCTGCCCGAGCTCTTCGACACCCTCACCGTCTTCGAGTCGTACCCGATCGACCGCGAAACCCTGTCGCAGGCACTCGATATCGCGGGCATGCGGATCCTGGACGTGGCCGGCACCGATGCCACCCCGTATCCGCTGAACCTCATGGTGATTCCGCAGCGCGCGGCCGACGGCGCCGAAAGTCTGCAGCTCACCATCAAATTCATGGCCGACCAGCTGCCCGAGGCGGCGGCGCGGCGACTCCTCGAGCGGTTCACGCACCTGCTCCAGCAGATCGCCCGGCAGCCGGGCCGCCGCGTCGCACAACTGCAGCACTGCGACCCGGCCGAACGCCGGGCGCTGCTGCCGGTGCGCGGCGGCGAACCCGTGCCCATGCGCACGCTGCCCGAGATCCTGGGTGCGGGCGCGCGGGTGAACCCGGACGGCATCGCGGTCAGCTCCGGCGCCCTGACCATGACCTACCGCGACCTGGACGCCTGGTCCAATCGCTTCGCGCGGGTGCTGCTGCGGCGCGGGGTCGGCCGCGAGGTGTTCGTGGTGCTGGCACTGACCCGGTCGGTGGAATCCATCGTGGCGGTGTGGGCGCTGGCCAAGACCGGCGCGGCCTTCCTGCCGCTGGACCCCAACTACCCGGTCGAGCGCATCGAACACATCCTGAGCGACTCGCGCGCGCCCATCGGCGTCACCGTGACCGCGGTCGGCGACACCCTGCCCGGCACCATCGACTGGCTGCTGCTGGACGACCTGGCCACCATCCGCCGCGTCATGACCGTGTCGGACGCGCCGATCACCGACGCCGAACGCGGCGGGCCCATCACCCTCGGACAGGTCGCCTACCTGATCTACACCTCCGGCTCGACCGGCAAGCCCAAGGCCGTGCTGCTGAGCCACCGCGGCCTGGCCAATCTCGCCGCCTCCCAGGAGACCGGACTCGATCTCAACGAGACCTCCCGGCCGCTGCAGGTGGCCTCGCCCAGCTTCGACGCCTCGGTGCACGAGATGCTCATGGCGCACGCCATGGGCGGGCAGCTGGTGATCTCGCCGCCGGACGTGTACGGCGGCAGCGAACTCGAGGAGCTGCTGCGCACCGAACGCGTCACCCACGCGGTCATCACCCCCTCGGTGCTGGCCACCATGAACCCCGCCGGGCTCACCGATCTGGTGAACCTGGCCGTGGCGGGCGAGGCCGCCGGACCCGAGCTGGTGGCCGCCTGGGCCCCCGGACGGCGCATGGTGAACCTGTACGGTCCAACGGAATTCAGCGTCTGGGCCACCGGCCCGGGTGAACTGCTGCCCGGTGAGCAGATCACCATCGGCTCCCCCATTCGCGGTGCGGCGGCCATGGTGCTGGACACCTGGCTGCGGCCGGTGCCGGTCGGTGTCACCGGCGAGCTGTACCTCACCGGGCCGGCGCTGGCGCGCGGGTACTTCAACCGATTCGCCCTCACCGCAACACGTTTCGTCACCAATCCGTACGGCCCGCCGGGCTCGCGCATGTACCGCACCGGCGACATGGTGCGCTGGATCGAGACCAAGGGTCCCGAGGGATCCCGGCTGGAACTGGAATACCAGGGGCGCAGCGACTTCCAGGTGAAGATCCGCGGCCTGCGCATCGAACTCGGCGAGATCGACGCGGTGCTCAACGCCGACGAGGAGATCGAGTACGCCGCCACCGTGGGCACCCCGGGCCCGGGCGGGCAGACCGTGCTGGTCTCCTACGTGGTCGGCACGGGCGCGCCCGGCGCGCTGGACACCGAACTGCTGCGCACCCGGGTGGCGTCCTCGCTGCCGGGCTACATGGTGCCCAGCTACATCATCGAACTCGACGACGTGCCGCTCACCCCGGTCGGCAAACTCGACCGGACCGCCCTGCCCACACCGGATTTCACCAGCCTGCAGGAGCGCTACCTGGCCCCGCGCACCCCGGTGGAGACCGCCGTCGCGGAGGTGTTCGCCGAGGTGCTCGAGGTGGAGAAGGTCTCCATCGACCGGTCCTTCTTCGAACTCGGCGGCAATTCGCTCAGCGCCACCAAGGTCATCGCGCGCGTGAACGCCGCCCTGGGCGCGACCGTCGCGCTGCGGGACCTGTTCGACGCCCCGACCGTGGCGCAGCTGTCCGCCCGCGTCGTGCCCGCCGGGGACGCGCCCGGACGGGCGGCGCTCGCCCCGCGCATCCGCCCCGACCGGATTCCGCTGTCCCCCGCGCAGCAGCGCATGTGGGTCATGAACCGGATGGATCCCGCCTCCGGCGCGTACAACATCACCGCGGCGCTGCGGCTCACCGGCGCGCTGGACGCCGGCGCGCTGCGGCAGGCCGTCGTCGACGTGGTGACCCGGCACGAAACCCTGCGCACCATCTACCCCGCCGACGCCCAGGGCCCGCGCCAGGTGGTGGTGAGCGTGGAGGCCGCCGCGCCGCACGTGACCGCGCTGGACACCGAAGACGGTGCGGCACTGGAACAACGGATCGCCGAACTCACCGGATCGGGTTTCGACCTGACCCGGGAGGCGCCGCTGCGGGTCGGGCTGTACCGGCTCACCGACGTGCCCGACACCCACGTGATCGTGCTGGTGGTGCACCACGTCAGCGCCGACGGCACGTCCATGGCCCCGCTGGCCACCGATCTCATCGGCGCGTACCTGGCCCGCACGTCCGGGGCCGAGCCCGCGGCCGCCCGGCCGCCGCTGCGCGTGCAGTACGCGGACTACGCGCTGTGGCAGCGCGAACTGCTCGGCGACGAGCAGGATCCGGAATCGGCTGCCGCGCGGCAGATCACGTACTGGTCGCAGCGGCTGAGCGGCGTCGCGGACGTGCTGGAGCTGCCCGCCGACCGGCCCCGTCCCGCGGTGCAGTCCATGCGCAGCGCCGACCTGCCCTTCACCATCGACGCGGACACGCACCGCGCGCTCGCGGCCCTGGCCGCCACCACCGAGACCAGCCTGTTCATGGTCGTGCACGCCACGGTGGCGGTCCTGCTCGCCCGCCTCGCCGGCACCCCCGACGTGGTGATCGGCACGGCCGTGGCCGGACGCGGCGATGCCGCCCTGGACGAGTTGGTCGGCATGTTCGTCAACACCCTGGCACTGCGCACCCCGGTCGATCCGGGCCGCGGGTTCCGCGAATTCCTCGCCACCGTGCGAACTTCGGACCTCGACGCCTTCGCCAACGCGGAGGTGCCCTTCGAACGCCTGGTGCAGGTGCTCGATCCGCCGCGTTCGACCGCGCACCACCCGCTGTTCCAGGTGTCGCTGTCGCTGCAGAACTTCGCGCTGCCCGAACTGGAGTTCCCGGGCCTGCGGGTGAGCGTCGAGCCGTTCGACCGGGACGCCTCGCAATTCGATCTCACCTTCGACCTGCGCGATCCCGCACCGGGCGCCGAACCCGACGGGCTGCGCGGCACCCTGACCTACGCCACCGATCTCTTCGACGCCGCCACCGCGGCACAGCTGGTCGAACGCTGGCAGCGGCTGCTCACCGCCGTCCTGGCCGACCCGGACATCCGCATCTCCGACATCGACCTGCTGCGCGCCGCCGAACGGACCGCCCTGGTCCCGCTGCGCGGACCGCGCGGCACCGGCGAGCGCAGCACCCTGGCCGAGGTGCTCACCACCGCCTCGGCGTTCCATCCCGAACGACCGGCCATCATCGCCGACGGCCGGACCCTGACCTACGGCGAGCTCGAGGCCGCCGCCGACCGCCTGGCCGACCGCCTCGCCAACGCCGGCGCGGGCGTGGAAACCGTGGTGGCGCTTGCTCTCTCGCGCAGCGCCGAACTGCTCATCGCGCTGCTGGCCACCGCCAAGACCGGCGCGGCCTTCCTGCCCATCGACCCGCGCCACCCGCTCGAGCGCATCGACCACATGCTCACCGACTCCGGCGCGGTGCTCGGCCTGACCGTGGACGCGCACCGGCCGCTGCTGCCGGACAGCATCCTGTGGCTGCACCTGGACGGTCCCGGTGCACCGGCACGGCAGCCCTGGGACGAGATATCGCCCTGGAGCGAGCCTTTCGGCGCGGTCGATCCGAACCATCCGGCCTGGCTCATCTACACCTCGGGCTCGACCGGCACGCCCAAGGGCGTCGCGGTCTCGCACCGCGGCCTCGCCGATCTCGTCCGGGCCCAGCACCACATGCTCGGGCTGAACGCGAACTCACGCGTATTGCAGGTCGCCTCACCGAGTTTCGACGCCTCGGCCTTCGAGGCGCTGATGGCCTTCGGCGCGGGCGGCACCGCGGTGGTCGCGCCGCCCGACATGTTCGGCGGTGACGCGCTGGCCGAACTCATCGCCGCCCACCGGGTGACCCACCTGGTCATCACGCCGTCGGCGCTGGCGACCATGGACCCGGCGACCGTGCCCAGCGTGCGGGTGCTCGCGGTGGCCGGTGAGGCCATCGGACCCGAACTCGTCGCGCGCTGGGCCACCGGGCGCATGCTCGTGAACCTGTACGGGCCCACCGAGTTCACCATCTGGGCGACGACGTCCGACGTACTGCGCCCGGATCGGCCGGTCACCATCGGCCGGCCCATCCACGGCGCGGCCACCCTGGTGCTCGACGACCGGCTGCGGCCGGTGCCCATGGGCGTGGCCGGCGAGCTGTACCTCGCCG
>NZ_JBEXUS010000090.1:0-33307 GCF_040614455.1 Nocardia sp. NPDC005978 | reverse complement strand
CATATACAAAGCGGCGCCGCCCCAAACCAACAAACAGGGCGGGCGCCCCCACCCGCGGGGGGCCCCCCCCACGGCTTTTCGACTGATTGCGTTACTCGACCAGCCGCCGGACGACCGCGGGCAGGTCGCGGTTGCGGCGGTAGGGCCCGGCGACCGCCGCGCCGAAGGGGCGCGAGAGCAGCTTCGCGGCGATCCGCGACACCTCGCCGGTGGTCACCTCGTCGATGCGGGCCAGGGTCTCGGACACGCTGCGGTGATTGCCGTAGCTCAGTTCGCTGCGGCCGATGCGGTTCATGCGCGAGCCCGAATCCTCCAGGCCCAGTACCAGCCCGCCGCGCAGCGAACCCTTCGCGCGGGCGCATTCGGCGTCGGTGATCCCGTTCACCGCAACGTCTTCCAGCACGTCGCGCGCGAGTTTGGCCACCTGGCCCAGGTTTTCGGGCGAGCAGCCCAGGTACACCGAGAACGCGCCGGTGTCGGCGAAGGTGTCCACGCTGGAGTACACCGAGTACGCCAGCCCGCGCTCCTCGCGAATGCGCTGGAACAGCCGCGAACTCAGACCGCCGCCGAGCACGGTGTTGAGCACCGAGAGCGGCCAGCGCTTCTGCCCCTCGTGCCGGCCGAAGGCGCGGGTGCCGAACACCAGGTGCGCCTGCTCGCTGTCGCGGTACATGCGAATCAGTTCCGGATCGGTGCGCGGGCGGAACTTGCCCTCGCGCCGGGGCGCGGGTTCGCGCACCGGATCGAGCCGCGCGGCGAAGGCGCGATGCACCAGATCCACCGTGTGCTCGTGCTCGATGTTGCCCGCCACCGCCACCACCATGCGGTCCGGGCGATACCGGCGCTGATGGAACGAGCGCAGCTGGGCCGCGCCCATCGCCTCGATGGACTCCACGCTGCCGATGACCGGGCGGCCGATCGGATGATCGCCGAACAGCGCGGTGAGGAAGGCGTCGCCGACCATGTCCTCGGGATCGTCGTCGCGCATGGAGATCTCCTCCAGCACGACCTGGCGTTCGACCGCGACGTCCTCGGCCCGGCACAGGCCGTTGAGCACCACGTCCGTCACCAGATCGATGGCCATCGACAGATCCTCGTCGATGACGTGCGCGTAATAGCAGGTCTGCTCTTTCGCGGTGAACGCGTTCAGCTCGCCGCCGACCGCGTCCATGGACTCCGCGATGTCCAGCGCGGACCGGGTGGGCGTGGCCTTGAACAGCAGGTGTTCCAGGAAGTGCGCGGCGCCCGCGACCGAGGAACCCTCGTCCCGGGAACCGACCCCGACCCAGACCCCGATCGATGCCGACCGCACCCCGGGCACATGCTCGGTGACCACCCGCAACCCGCCGGGTAGCACGGTCTTGCGCACGCCGGTATCGGCGAACGGCGCCTCGGCGGCGGTGCGAACCAACGCAGAACTCTTACCCGACAGTGGAATGTCCTTCTTCCGAACCATGCTTCCCAACCCGCATGAGCAATGACTGATGTTTCCCGCGAAACCACGAAAAGCTCGTGGCCCCCTGCTCCATTTCCGGAGCAAGGGGCCACAGAACCTTACGTCAGCGAACCGGCGATCACTCGGCCGCGACGGCTTCGGCGACCGCGTTGTCCGCGGTGTCCGCATCGTCCTCGACCGGAACCAGGGAGATCTTGCCCCGGTTGTCGATGTCGGCGATCTCGACGCGGATCTTGTCGCCGACGTTCACCACGTCCTCGACCTTCGCGACGCGCTTGCCGTTGCCCAGCTTGGAGATGTGGACCAGGCCGTCACGGCCCGGCAGCAGCGAGACGAACGCGCCGAAGGCGGTGGTCTTGACGACCGTGCCCAGGAAGCGCTCGCCGACCTTCGGCAGCTGCGGGTTCGCGATGGCGTTGATCAGATCGATCGCCGCCTGCGCCGCGGGGCCGTTGGTCGCACCGACGTAGACGGTGCCGTCATCTTCGATCGAGATGTTGGCGCCGGTTTCCTCGGTGATCTGGTTGATGACCTTGCCCTTGGGCCCGATGACCTCACCGATCTTGTCGACCGGGATCTTGATCGCGGTGACGCGGGGAGCGTAGGGGCTCATGTCGTCCGGGGTGTTGATGGCCTCGGCCATGACATCCAGGATGGTCATGCGGGCGTCGCGCGCCTGGTTCAGCGCACCCGCGAGAACCTGGGACGGGATGCCGTCGAGCTTGGTGTCCAGCTGCAGCGCGGTGACGAACTCCGGGGTGCCGGCGACCTTGAAGTCCATGTCGCCGAAGGCATCCTCGGCGCCCAGGATGTCGGTCAGCGCGACGTAGCGGACCTCGTCCTCGCCCTTGTCGTTCTTGATGGTGTCCGACACCAGGCCCATCGCGATGCCGGCGACGGGGGCCTTGAGCGGCACACCGGCGTTCAGCAGCGACAGGGTCGAGGCGCAGACCGAGCCCATCGAGGTCGAGCCGTTCGAGGACAGCGCCTCGGACACCTGACGGATGGCGTACGGGAACTCTTCCTGCGACGGCAGCACCGGCATCAGGGCGCGCTCGGCGAGGGCGCCGTGGCCGATCTCGCGACGCTTGGGCGAGCCCACGCGGCCGGTCTCACCGGTGGAGTACGGCGGGAAGTTGTAGTGGTGCATGTAGCGCTTGGAGGTCTCGGGCCCGAGGGAGTCGACCTGCTGCGCCATCTTGACCATGTCCAGGGTGGTGACGCCCAGGATCTGGGTCTCGCCACGCTCGAACAGCGCCGAGCCGTGGGCGCGCGGGACGACCGCCACCTCGGCGGACAGCGCGCGGATGTCGGCCAGACCGCGGCCGTCGATGCGGAAGCCGTCGGTCAGGATGCGCTGGCGCACAAGCTTCTTGGTGACCGAGCGGAACGCCGCGCCGATCTCCTTCTCGCGACCTTCGAAGGTCTCGGCCAGGCTGGAGAGCACATCGAGCTTGATCTCGTCGATGCGATCCTCGCGCTCGTGCTTGCCCGCGATGGACAGCGCCTCGTTCAGCTCCGCCTTGGCGGTGCCGAGCACGGCCTCGAACACGTCGGACTGGTACGGCAGGAAGACCGGGTACTCGGCGGTCTCCTTGGCCGCGAGTGCGGCCAGGTCGGACTGCGCCTTGCAGAGCCGGGCGATGAACGGCTTGGCAGCCTCGAGGCCCTGTGCCACAACGGTTTCCGTCGGAGCGGTGGCGCCGTCGGCGACCAGGGCGAGCACCTTGTCGGTGGCCTCGGCCTCGACCATCATGATCGCGACGTCACCCTCGACGACGCGGCCGGCGACGACCATGTCGAACACGGCGCCCTCGAGCTGCTCGACGGTCGGGAACGCGACCCACTGGTCACCGATGAGGGCGACGCGCACACCGGCGACGGGGCCGGAGAACGGCAGGCCCGCGAGCTGGGTGGAGGCGGAGGCGGCGTTGATGGCCACCACGTCGTACAGGTCCTTGGGATCCAGGGACATGACGGTCACGACGACCTGGATCTCGTTGCGCAGGCCGTCGACGAAGGACGGGCGCAGCGGCCGGTCGATCAGGCGGCAGGTCAGGATCGCGTCGGTGGAGGGACGGCCCTCACGACGGAAGAACGAGCCGGGGATGCGACCCGCGGCGTACATGCGCTCCTCGACGTCCACCGTCAGCGGGAAGAAGTCGAACTGGTCCTTGGGGTGCTTGCTGGCGGTGGTCGCCGACAGCAGCATGGTCTCGTCGTCCAGGTAGGCCACGACGGAGCCGGCGGCCTGCTTGGCCAGACGGCCGGTCTCGAAACGGATGGTGCGAGTGCCGTAGCTGCCGTTGTCGATCAGGGCGACGGACTCGAATACGCCGGGCTCGACCTCGGCGGCGGAACTGGTCACTGTATCGGTCATTCTCTTCTCTCAACCTCTCGTCTTCGCCGGATTCGAGCGCCCGTGCCGTGCGCAGGCGCGATTCCAGCTGTGTTGTCCCCTTGACGGGGTGAGCCGTACCCGGACTCGGGCGCGCGGCGACCCTCCTGGCCACCGGGCGCACACCCGGCCGCTTCCCCCCGGCTTGTCCGGGGCCGGAAACGACGACGCAGAGGCGGTCATCGATCGAAGCTCTCCGGCGGCGCGTGTTTCATCCTCTTGCTTGCGCGCCGAAAAGCCACTACCGAAGACCGACGCCACGCGACGGATGCATACGGCTCTGTTGGCGTGCATCGGGCAGCTTTCACCGGATGCACGAAAGGCCAACGAGGAGATTCTATGCCTCCCCGCCGGCCGGTTCGTCAACTACCTAGGCAGTCGTAGTGTGTCGGCCCCAGGCACGACACAGTGTTGCAAAGGCAACGAAGCCCTGTCGCGTGAATTAGCGACGCAGGCCGAGACGCTCGATGAGCGAGCGGTACCGGTTGATGTCCTTGGCCTGCAGGTACTTCGACAGGCGGCGACGACGACCGATGAGCGCGAGCAGACCGTGCCGGGTGTGGTGGTCGTGCTTGTGCTTCTTGAGGTGCTCGGTCAGGTCGGCGATGCGCTTGGACAGCAGCGCGATCTGAGCCTCCGGGGAGCCGGTGTCAGACGGGTGCAGGCCGTACTCGGCCAGGATGGTCTTCTTCTGCTCGGTGGTCAACGCCACTGATTCACTCCTGATTTCTCAGTCCGCGCTCGAAGGACCGGGACGAACCCGGGCGGGCGCCGCCGCGGACCGCAGCAAACCCGACGAGCCAGGCTACCGGACCGCTGACCTGGACCGGAAATCGGGTCCGGGAGCGAGCTAGCGCTCGGCGGTCTCGTTCTCGACCGTGAGCGCGGTGAGCACCTTGCGGGCCTCGTTCACGTCCGCGCCGATGGCCTCGACGAGTTCGTCGATGGATTCGAACCTGCGCATCCCGCGCAGCTGCTCGACGAAGTCGACCGCGACATGCTTGCCGTAGAGGTCACCCTCGAAATCGAGGATGTGCGGCTCGACGGTGCGATTGCGGCCGCTCTCGAAGGTCGGGTTGGTGCCGACCGAGATGGCGGCCGGGCGGCGGACCGCGCCGGGCTCGTCGAGCACGGTGAACCAGCCGGCGTAGACGCCGTCGGCCGGGATGGCGCTGTGCGGGACCGGGTTCACGTTGGCGGTCGGGAAGCCGAGCCCGCGCCCGCGCCCGTCGCCGTGCACGACCTCGCCCTCGACCCGGTGCGGGCGGCCCAGCGCCTCGGCGGCCGCGGCCACGTCACCGGAGAGCAGGCAGGAGCGGATATAGGTGGAGGAGAAGGTGACCGCGTGCTCGCCGAGCAGTTGCACGGCGTCCACGTCGAAACCGAACCGGCCGCCCAGCTCGCGCATGGTCTCGACGGTGCCCGCGGCCTGTTTGCCGAAGGTGAAGTTGTCCCCCACCACGACCTCGGAGACATGCAGCTTGTTCACGAGAAGTTCTTCGACGTACTGCTCGGGCGTGAGCTTCATGAACTCGCGCGTGAACGGCATGACCAGGAAGACGTCGATGCCCAGTTCCCGGGCCAGCTCCGCGCGCCGCGGCAGCGTGGACAACTGCGCCGGATGCGAGCCCGGCCGGATCACCTCGAGCGGATGCGGATCGAACGTCATGAGCACCGACGGAACACCCCGGACCGCAGCGGATTTCACCGCACGGCTGATGAGCTGGGCGTGACCGCGATGCACGCCGTCGAACACCCCGATCGTGAGCACGCATCGGCCCCACTCCGCGGGCATCTCATCGAGACTTCGCCATCTCTGCACACCGGAAGCCTACGCAAAGCGCGTCACAGACAGTATTCTCGCCTCGGTCAAATCCCCGGACGGCCCGGAAGTTCACGTGGAAGCCACGCCCGTCACCGCCCGTTCACATGCGCCCGGCAGGTGATCTACCAGCAGGCGCGCCAATGTGGGAAACCGGACCAGGTATGCCTAAGCTCGAGTACGTGCCCGGAAAACGAGACATCGCCACGCGCCGCGAGCTGGCCGATCCGTCCGCGCCTTCCGAAGCCGCGATCACCGCCGCCGCCACCGCGAACAGTGTCGCCCCCGTGTTGTCCTCGGTCGCCCAGGATTACCTGAAGGTGATCTGGACCGCGCAGGAGTGGTCGCCGCAGGAGAAGGTCTCCACCAAACTGCTGGCCGAACGCATCGGCGTGTCGGCCTCGACGGTCTCCGAGGCCGTCCGCAAACTCGCCGACCAGGGTCTGGTCGAGCACGCGCGCTACGGCGCCATCACGCTGACCGACGACGGCCGCAAGGCCGCGATCGCCATGGTGCGCCGGCATCGGCTCATCGAGACCTTCCTGGTCCACGAGCTCGGCTACGGCTGGGACGAGGTGCACGACGAGGCCGAGGTGCTCGAGCACGCGGTGTCGGAGACCCTCATGGCGCGCATCGACGCCAAACTCGGCTATCCGGACCGGGATCCGCACGGCGACCCGATCCCCTCGGTGGACGGCGCGGTGCCGACCCCGCCCGCACGCCAGCTCAGCGATTTCCGCGACGGCGAAGCCGGGCGGGTGGCGCGGATCTCCGATTCCGATCCGGCCATGCTGCGGTACTTCGATTCCCTCGGGATCGCCCTGGACACCCCGATCGCGGTGGTGGAACGGCGCGATTTCGCCGGGACCATCGCGGTGCGGGTGGATCAGGAGCGCACGATCGATCTCGGCAGCATCGCGGCCGAGGCGATCTGGCTGACCAGCGAGCTCTGAGGGCCGGCCCGGCGGTCATTCGACATGCGCTGCGTGACAAGCGGTTACGGCACGGAAGGAAACCCGCCGGTGAGCGCCTCGGCGAGCGAGTGCAGGACCGAATTGCGGGCGGCGGGGCGCCAGGCGGCGATGTAGGTGATCGTGAGGGGGCGCGGGCGCAGCGGCCGCCAGGCCAGCCCCGGGGTCGCCGTCGCGGTGCGGGCCGAGCCGAGTCCGATCGCCTCGGGGCGCAGCGGCAGCAGGGCCAGCAGCTGCGCGTGGCCGACCGCGAGCGCGCTCAGCACCACGGCCGCGCCGACGTCGCGCAATTGGGCGAGCAGGCTGTCGTGCAGTTCGGGGGCGGTGTCCCGGGGAAACATGATCAGTTCGCGTTCGCACAACTGGGTGGGCTCGACGTGCGCGCCCGCTGCCAAGGGGTGTGTACGGGACATGAGGATGCCGAGTTCCTCCGCGGCCAGCGGCGCGGAGGACAGATGCTCGGGCAGGCGCACCGGCAGCCGCAGCACCGCCAGGTCCACGTCCTCACGGTCGAGCAGGCGCACCTGATCGACGGCCGGTCCACCGGTGAGCTGTAGGCGCGCACCGGGTTCGCGGGTTTCGAGGAGTGCTTCGATGCGCGCGGCCAGCCAGCGCGGGGCCCCGTTCACCAGTCCCAGGCGCAGCAGGGCGCGTTCGGGGTTGGCGACCGCCCGGGTCTCGCGCATCGCGGTCTCCGCGGCCTCGAGCACGCCCCGGGCGGCCTCGAGCAACACCTCACCGGCCGCGGTCAGTTCGACCCCCTGCGATCCGCGAATCAGCAACGGCCCGCCCACATCTCGTTCCACGGCCCGAATCTGCTGACTCAGCGTGGGCGTCGAGATGAACAGGCGTTCCGCGGCACGGCGGAAGTGCAGTTCCTCGGCCACCGCCACGAAGTACCGCAACTGCCGCAATTCGACCACCCATGCACTGTAGGCGGCTCAGGTGTCGGTTCGGGGCCGAGCTGATCAGCAGGGTTGGAAGTACTTGTGCAACGGGGCGGGCACCCCGTCCGTCTTGGCCTTGTCGAGGCAGACCTTGTGCGGGAACGTCACGTAGTTCTTCCAGCCGAAGTCCGCGCCGCGGTGCACGATTCGCTGACTGTCGCCCGGGACGTTCCAGGAGATCACGGCCCAGAAGCCGTCGCAGTCGGTGACGGTCGGGGTCGCCTTCTTCAGCGCGTCCTCCACCGCCAGATCGTGCACGATGGTCTGCGACGCGCACAGCGGTTGCGGCGCCGGATCCTGGAATCGCAAGCGGCCGTTCACCACCTGCCCCGCCGTCTCCACGAACAGGGTGTGCAGGCCCTCGGGCACCGGGTTGGTGCCGGCCGGGGCATCCATGCCGAACCGGTAGCAGCCCACCGGAACCGAGAACACGGCCTGGCCGTTGATGTCGGTCACCGCGTCCCAGCGCTGGGATTCCGGGGTGCCCTCGGGCAGGTCGTGGGTGGCGGGATCGCACGGGCGATAGAGCCGCAGGTGTACGGGCACATAGGGAATCGCGACATCGGTCAGGGTCGCGGTGCGGATGGCGACCGCGCCGTTGGCCGGGGTGGTGGGCTGGCCGCCCGGCGGGCCGGTGGTCTTGGAGACCGTGAGCGAGGAGGTGGCCGGAGCGCCGGGCGCTCCCGGCGTCGTCGGCGCGTCGGAGCCGGGCGGGCTCGACGGGGCCGTCTCGGTGACGGTCACCGACGTCGTGCCGTCACTCGACGGCGGGTCCGTGGTGCCGCAGGCCGTGGCGGCCACCACGACACCGAGAGCGAGCACTGTCAGTACAACTCGGGAAACGTACATTCGCACCGTCCTTGGAGCCGCCCCCGATGCCGGTCCGTCGCCGGTCCGGGGACCCGGAATTACCTCGGCAATACCCCTTTCCGACAGGGACACTCGTCCGATCACGGTCAAGAACATGATGCAGGGGTGTGATCGCGCGTACACCGCTAACGCGGGGAATCGGGCACGCCACGCCGGGGCCGCGGGGCGCGTCGACGGACGCGCCCCGGCGGACGGACGCGGTCCAGCGGGTCAGCAGGACTGGAAGTACTTCTGCAGGGTCGCCGGGGCGCCGGCGGCGCTCGCCTCGCTCCAGCACCTGTCGTGCGGGAAGCGCACGTAGTCGGCCCATTTCGAGGCCGCGCGGTAGACGATGCGGGCGTTGTCGCCGGGAGAATCCCAGCTGATGAACGCCCACTCGCCGTTGCAATCGGTGACGGTGGCCTCGGCGTCGCGCTGCCACTCGTCGATCTTCAGATCCTTGACGATGGTCGCTGCCGCGCAGGCCGATGGGGTCGAATCGGGCGGGGTGCTGACCACCGTCGGTCCGCTGCCGGTGTCCGGTTCACACGCCGCGGCCGCGAGCACCACTCCGATAGCGAACGCCGACTGAACAATTCGCGTGCCATAGCTCTTCATACCGAGTTATCTCGGCGGGACGTTGGTGGCGCAACGCGGCCGGTGCCCCCAATTCCATTGGCTCCGATAGCGTTGGCTCGCGGAGTGACGCGCGGCGGGGACGCGGGCCGGAACCGCCGCGGTTCGTCGGCACCGGGGGTCGCACAACGGTTCCTATCGTCCGATCGGGGTGGTCGCCACCCGGCGCTGCTCGAGGACCGCGAGCCAGATGAACAGCGGCGGGATCAGCACTT
Organism: Nocardia sp. NPDC005978; assembly: GCF_040614455.1. Classification (NCBI taxonomy): domain Bacteria; kingdom Bacillati; phylum Actinomycetota; class Actinomycetes; order Mycobacteriales; family Nocardiaceae; genus Nocardia; species Nocardia sp. NPDC005978. The sequence goes on along the minus strand of NZ_JBEXUS010000090.1, from coordinate 24,013 downwards.
CCAGTGCGGTCAGCACCAGGATGAACGGGTGCGGCCAGCCGTGCACGGCCATCGAGATGAAACGTCCCAGTGCGCCCAGCAGGAAGATTCCGGCCAGCCAGCGCACGGCCCGGGTGTCGATGATCGGGCCGCGGACCGACCAGATCCAGGCCAGGCCGTAGCCCACGAAGATCGCACCGAAGAAGCGGCTCTGGCTGTCCGGGGTGGCGGCGGCCGCGCCCATGTCCGGCACGGCCGCTTCGCCGAGAAGCAGGTGCGCCAGTCCGATTGCCACGCAAGCGTATCCCACGATCAGGCTCATCCACCGGAGCGCGGCGTGCGACCGGGCGGGCGCGGTGTCGTTCGTACTGATTTCGGCCGTTGCATTCATGCGAACCTCCGGGTCTGGGGTGGACGCGGCGTTCTTAGTAGACGCACGTCTACTAGTTGAGGCTACGACGCTAGTAGACACGCGTCAACTAAGCTGGCGCGATGACCCGCCGCCGCCTGCCGCCCGAGGAACGCCGCCGCCTGCTCGTCGACGCGGCCGCGGAGCTGTTCGCCGAGCGCGACTATCCGACGGTGCTGATGGAGGACGTGGCGGCGGCCGCCGGGGTCTCGCGGGCGCTGCTGTACCGCCACTTCCCCGGCAAGCCGGACCTTTTCGCGGCCGTGTACCGGCAGGCCACCGCGCAGTTGCTGGTGGACACGACCCTGGATCCCGCGCTGCCGTTCACCGAGCAGCTCACCGCCGGGCTGGACGTGCACTTCGACTACTTCGAGGCCAACGCCCGCACGGTGATCGTGGCCAACCGGCTGCTGGCGGCCGATCCGACGATCCAGTCGATCATCACCGGCGAACTGAGCGAGCTGCGCGAACGGCTGCTGGACGCGCTCGGCGCGGAAGGACCGGCCCGCCAACTGATGTCGACGGTCCTGATGAGCTGGCTGACCTTCGTGCGGGTCCTGACGGTGGAGTGGCTCGAAACCCCCACCTGCCCGCGCCCCGTGCTGCGCGACATCTGCGTGGGCGCGCTGCTCGGGGCCATCGAGCCGCTGCGCGCCGAGCAGACCGGCAGCACACCCTAGCGCCATGTCACAGAGCCCCCGCGGAGCCGGCGCGGCGCGAGCGGGTGCGCCGGGCGCGCGTCAGCAGCGGGAACGGCGCGGCTCCGACCGTGCACCTAGGGTGAAATCGCGGCGTAATGGATTGCCGCACAGCACGGTAGGAGGGGAACGACTATGAGCTTCGACAATCCGCGGGTGACGGCGCTGACGAATGTCCGGGTCTTCGACGGGACGGGGATGACCGCGCCGACCACGGTCGTGATCGACGGGGCGGTGCTCGGCGGCGACGCGACGGGCGCGGAGATCGTGGACGCGGGCGGCGCGTTCCTGCTGCCCGGATTCATCGACGCGCATATTCACACCGCTGGCACGGAGTCGCTGCTCCGGCTCGCCGACCACGGGGTCACCACCGGCTTGGATATGACCACGTTTCCGCCCGATCGCGTGGCGGCGCTGCGAAAGGAACCGGGCGGCAGCGACATTCGCAGTTCCGGGACGCCGGTCATCGGCCCGGGCGGGCCGCATTCGAAACTGCGCGGGCTGGCCGAGGCCGCCGTCATCACCGGCCCCGATCAGGCCGTCGCGGTGATCGCCGACCGGGTGGCGGGCGGCTCGGACTACATCAAGATCATGCTCGAGGCGCCCGGCGGCGGTGGCCCGGACGCGGAGACCGCCACGGCCGTGGTCGCCGCGGCCCACGCCCGCGGCCTGCGCGTGGTGGCTCACGCGACCACGGTCAGCGCCTACCGCCTGGCCCTGGACACCGGCGTCGACGTGCTCACCCATGTCCCCCTGGACGCCGTCGTCTCCCCCGAAGACGCCACGCGCACAGCCGAACTGGGCCGCATCGTGATCCCGACCCTGACCATGATGGAAGGCATAGCGGCCCGCGTCGGCATCCCCGGCGGCCTCGAACGCATCCTCGCCACGGTGGCGAACCTGCACGCCGCGGGCGTCCCCGTCCTGGCCGGCACCGACGCCAACACCGAACCCGGCGTGCCCTTCCACCCCGAACACGGCACGTCCCTGCACCACGAACTCGAACTCCTGGTGGCGGCCGGCCTGACCCCCACCCAGGCCCTGCACGCGGCAACCACCCTGCCCGCCGACCACTTCGACCTCCGCGACCGCGGCACGATCACCCCCGGCGCCCGCGCGGACCTGATCCTGCTCGCCGCCAACCCCCTGACCGACATCCGCGCCACCCGCACCCTGACCCGGGTCTGGTGCGCGGGCGTCGAACACCCCCGGCCGGCCACCGGGCCATCCTGACCGCGTCGCTACCCGGGGCGGGTAGCGGGAGCCCGTCAGAGGTTGGCGGGGCGGACCACCATTACCGAGGAGGCTCGTTTGCCGCTTTCCTGGAGGAGGGCTATGGCGTTGCCGGACGCGTCCACGGCGGCGTAGACGCCGGGGATACCCACCGGGTCCAGCCAGCGGCCGTTGCGGAGGTCGGCCACCTGGGTGTCCTGGACCTCGCGCAGCGGGAAGGCGGTGCGGACGGCAGCATCTATGTCGAGGCTCAGGAGGGGTTCCTCGGCCTCGGCGGCGGCTTCCAGGGTGGCCAGGGTGCGGGCGTGTTCCAGGGTGAACGGGCCTACGCGGGTGCGGCGCAGGGCGGTGAGATGGCCGCCTACGCCGAGCTTTTCACCGAGGTCGCGGGCCAGGGCTCGGATGTAGGTGCCGGAGGAGCACTCCACCTCCACGTCGAGGTCCACGAATTGTTCAGTGCCGGTGTCGATGTCGCGGCGTTCCACGATGTCGAAGCGGCTCACGGTGACCGGGCGGGCGGCGAGCTGGACATCCTCGCCGGCGCGGACGCGAGCGTAGGCGCGCTCACCGTTGACCTTGATGGCGCTGACGGTCGCGGGCACCTGCTGGATGTCGCCGGTCAATTCCGCTACGCGCGCGGCGATCTCGGCGTCGGTCAGATGCGCGGCCGGGGTGGTCACGGTGACCTCGCCCTCGGCGTCGTCGGTGATCGTCGACTGGCCCAGGCGAATGGTGGCGGTGTACGCCTTGGTGGTCAGGATGAGCTGGCCCAGGATCTTGGTCGCGCGTTCCACGCCGAGCACCAGGACCCCGGTGGCCATCGGGTCGAGAGTGCCCGCGTGGCCGACCTTCTTGGTGCGCAACAACCTTCGGCTCTTGGCCACCACGTCGTGACTGGTCCAGCCGCCGTCCTTGTCCACGATCAGCAGCCCGCCGAGCGCGTCGACGAGCGGGGGCTTGCGCTCGCCCATCAGGCCTCCACGATCGCGGTGAGGATGAGGCCGTCCGTGATCGCCCAGCGGCCGTCGAACGTCTTCAGGGCCGCACCGCCGTCGGTGGTGTGCCCGGGGATGAGCAGTTCGCTGTGGAAGGAGCCCGCGCCGCCGTCCGCGTTCTCGTCGTCGACGGTGAAGCTGATGTGCGCGTCCTCGAAGCCCAGCCAGCGGCCGGTGAGCGGGCGCCACGCCTTGTAGGTGGCTTCCTTGGCGCAGAACAGCAGTCGATCCAGGTGCAGATCGGTGGCCTGCAGCGCCGCCTTCAACCAGGCGCGTTCGGCGGGCAGACTGACCGAGTCCAGCACGCCGTCCGGCAGGGCGGCGTGCGGTTCGGCGTCGATGCCGATGGAACGGAAACGCAGGCTGTGGCCCAGCGCCGCGGCCTTGTAACCGTCGGTGTGGGTGAGGCTGCCGACGACCCCGCGCGGCCACAGCGGGCCGCCGTCCTCGCCCTTGCCGATGGCCACGGCGGGTTCACCGAGCTGGGTCAGGGCCTGGCGGGCGCAGTGCCGTGCGCCGATGAAATCGCGCCGGCGCTTCTCCACCGCCTTGGCGATGAGGTGCTCTTCGCTCGGGTGCGGCTTCAGATCCTCCGGATACACCACCAGCTCGGCGGACGCGACGCCCGAGGGCAGGATCCTGCCGAGAATGCGCGCCGATTCCGCCGCGACTGCCCGCTCTTCGATGACCGCCTCCTGATCGCACCGCTACTTGCCCGGACGAGCCTACCGGCCCGCCCGGTGACGCTCAGCGATGGATGGGACCGTCCAGCGGCCCGAGCGGACGCCCCGACCCGCGGCCCGCCTCGGCGATGATCTGCGCGACGATCGAGACCGCCGTCTCGTCGGGGGTGGTGGCGTTGAGATCCAGGCCGACCGGACTTCGCAAGCGCGCCAGGCGATCCGGCGTGACGCCCGCCGCGACGAGCCGGGCCAGGCGGTCGGCGTGCGTGCGCCGCGAGCCCAGCGCGCCGACGAAGGCGAGTTCGGCGAGGCCGAGCGCCTCGACGAGCAGCGGCACATCGAACTTGGCGTCGTGGGTGAGCACCAGCACCACGGTGCGCGCGTCGATCCGCCCGCCCTCGTGCTCCGCGCGCAGGTATCTGTGCGGCCAGTCCACGACGACCTCGGCCGCCGCCGGGAATCGCGCCGCGGTGGTGAAGGTTTCGCGCGCGTCCACCACCGTGACGCGGTATCCCAGCTGACTCCCGAGCCTGCTCAGCGCCCGCACGAAGTCGTTGGCCCCCGCCAGGATCATGCGCGCGGGCGGTCCGAAACTGTGCACGAACGCGCGGCGCGGCAGGTCCCCGCCCTCGCATTCGTCCGACCCGATGGTCCCGGTCCGCCCGGCCCGCGCCATCTTCACCGCGTCCCGTGGCACGGCGGCCGACGCGGTGTCCGGACCGGGCCGCATGCCATCGTGGACGCCGTCGGCAGCCGTGGACTCGGATGGGCGGCCCCCGCGCGCGTCGGCGGCCGGCTCGCCGGTGATGGGTCCCCCAGCGCCGATATCCAGCAGCAGTCGCCAATCGGGTTCGCCCGCAAGCGAAGTCAGCAGCGCCACCGCCCGGCCCGCGTCGATCTCCCGCACCAGCGCCGTGAGCATCCCCAGCCGCGTGCGATCGACCCGTTCGAGAAAGATCTCCATCTCCCCGCCACAGGTCAGCCCGATCGCCATCCCGTCCGGGTCCGCGATCCCGAATCGCTCGAGCACCGCGATCCCGTCCGCGAGGACCATGGCCGCCGACTCGACCACCGCCGACTCCACACAGCCACCCGACAGCGACCCGACGACCTCCCCGTCCCCGGTGACCACCATGCTCGCACCGACCGCGCGCGGCCCGGCCCCGGTCACCCCCACCACGCGCGCGAGCACGACCGGACCCGCCGAGGCCCGGTCGATCAGCTCCGCAAGCACATCCCGCATGCCCCCATCATCACCGCGGATCAGGGGATGCGCACGACCCCACACCGGATGGCAACACCACCGCAACGCCCCCGACTCACAGCACGTCCGTCCCCGTCGACGCGGCCGGACGCCGCGCGGTGTTCGACCGTGAGCGATACACGCGAGAGCGGCAGGGCTGCACGCCGATGGCGCGGCCCGCGTCCACGACCCGATCGTGCGCGGCGAAGACGGCGGCGACTGAACCGCGTGGTCCCCGAGGACTACAAATCCTTCACCCGGTAACCAACTTTCGGCAATCGACCGACCGGCGCACCAGCCCGCCCGGGCGGCGGCGGCGAAGACGCCACCCGGCGAACACGGACTCGATGTCTCCCGGCAGCGGTCGTGCGCCGGGCGCTGATCAGGCCATGCCGCGGCGGCGCTGGGCCTGTTCGCGCATCTTGGCGGCGGCTTCGGCCATCTCGGGGGTGATCTTGAAGTGGCCGCCCCATTCGTTCAGGGTGTCGCCGTAGTCCGGGACCGGCAGGATCTGGCGCAGCAGCTGCTCGGGGAGGCCGCGGCGCTGCCATTCGCGCGGGTAGCCGAGGGAGACCTCCTCGTGGCGCACGCCGTCGTAGTAGGTCGTGCGGGGGATGTGCAGGTGGCCGTAGATCGAGCAGACCACGTTGTAGCTGGTGTGCCAGTCGGCGGTCAGGTCCGTACCGCACCACAGGGCGAACTCCGGGTACCAGAGCATGTCGGTGGGTTCGCGCAGCAGCGGGAAGTGGTTGATCAGCACCACGGGGGTGTCCGCGGGCAGGGCGTCCAGGCGGCGTTTGGTGTACTGCACGCGCGCGTGACACCAGGCGTCGCGGGTCAGGTACGGCTCGGACGAGAGCAGGAACTCGTCGGTGGCCACGACGTTGCGTTCCCGGGCCAGCGCCAGGCCCGCCGCCTTGGTGACGGCGCCCTCGGGCAGCCAGGAGTAGTCGTAGAGCAGGAACATCGGGACCAGGGTGACCGCGCCGCCGAATTCCTCCGCGCCCGCGCCGGTCCACACCGGGAACGGGTCCTCGGGTGTCAGCACGTCCACGTCGCGGCAGATCGAGACCAGGTAGTCGTACCGCCCGGCGCCGTGCATCTGCACGGGATCCTTTGCGGTGGTCCACAATTCGTGATTGCCCGGCACCCAGATCACCTTGGCGAACTGCTTGCGCAGCGTCTCCAGCGCCCACCGGAAGTCGTCGGTCTTCTCCCCCACGTCCCCGGCGAGAATGAGCCAGTCCTCGGGTGAGTCCGCGCGAATACCCTCGACCACCGGCTTGTTGCCCTGATGACCGACATGGATGTCGCTCACCGCAACCAGTTTCGGAATCACCCAGCTCCGCCTTCCTGTTCACGAACGGTCCTCGCAGCAACAGCACCGATCCCGAACAGATTCCCACGCCTGGGCCCGGTCCCTGCGCGCAGGGACCGTCACACACCGATCCTCGCTCGGCGGCCACCCGATCCGGGCAGGTCACACACCGCACCGGCGAAGAATCGGCAGCCGCACACGTGCGGCAGGACCGCCCCGACACGCAGGACAGCGCAAGCCCGGGTCGAGATCGCGCCGCGCGAACAGCTGACCGGCGTCGCGCACCGGCCCGAGGTAGATCAGCCGGTGACGTGGATTCGCGCGGCGGGGGCGAATCCGGCTGCCACCGTGAGGGTTCCGGTCGGCTCGCGGCGGCAGGAGGCGACGCCGATGTGGCAGGGGCGGGGGACGTCGGCGGGGAGCTTCGCGCCGCCGTCGATCTGGTAGCGGGTGTTGGTGACCTTCCACTTGCGCGCGGCGGCCGGATCGTCCGGGTCGGTGGGCGGCGCGTCGGCGCGGGCCACCACCATGACCTCGGTGATTCCGGCGGGCCACTCGAAGGTCAGCAGACCGGCGTTCGCGGTCAGGCCGCGCACCGCGGGCATGCCGCTCGGGGTGTCGGAGACCGCCGGGCCGCGCGCCGCGGCGGCGTCGAATCCGCCGGAACGCGGGCCGGAGGACGCGGCATCGGGATGGGATCCCGTCGTCCGCGCCGCGGCGCCGGACGCGTCGGTGGTCCGCGGCATCGCTCCGGTGGCACCGCCGAAGTTCGACGTCGCCGCTCCGGCCGCGGAACGGTCCGGCTCGGCGGCCGGGCCGTCGGAGCGGCTCACCGCCGAGGCGCGGCCCGAGATCGAGGCGACCACCCCGTAGACGGGTACCGGGCCGGTGCTCGCGCCGCCGTCCTCCAGGGCGGTGGTGCGGGTGCGGCCGACCACGCGCCAGGAACCGTCGGATTGCAAACGGGTGACGCGGTATTCGACCTGTTCGGTCACCGACGGCGACCAGGCGACGACAACGGTGCCGTCGGGTTTGCGCGTCGCGGAGACCTTGCCGGGAGCATCGACCGGCAGCTCGGCCAGGGCCGCGGTCGCGCCGGTGTGATCGGCGCACAGGTCCAGGACCGACAGCAGGGCGCGCATGCGAGCGGCGGCCGGAGCGGCGGGAGCGGCGGCGAACAGCCGGTCGGCCTCGGACATCGCGTTGCGGGCCTGGGCCAGGAGCTGTTCGAGCCGGGGGCCGCGACCGTCCGGATTGGGGACGTCGGCGGCCTTGCCACTGAGGAACTCGAGATGTTCGAGGGCATCGACGTAGCGGCGGCCGTCGCAGCCGGAGGCGGCCGAACGCCAGCGCAGGGCGGCCTCGGCCAGCACGCGGTCCACTTCCTCGGCGACGGGCCGCACCGCGGTGTTCCCGGCGCTGTCGCCGCCCACGGCGAGCTTGGCCTCGTCCACCCGCTGCGACGCCTCGAACGGGCGGCCCGCGCGCAGGGCGGCGCGAGCGGCCTTGAGCGGCGCCTCCCAGGCCCGAACGGGCGGGCCGGTGGGCGTTCTGCCGCTCGCGGGGGTGACGGGGGTGCGCGCGGGCGAGCCCGCGCCGCGCCCCGGATGGGTGTAGCGCGAGGAACCGCCGCCGGCGCTCGTGCCCGCGGCGGATCCGGACGCGGCGCCCGAGGTCCGATTCGCCGAACCTCGATTTCCCGAACCCCGGTGTCCCGGAATCGAATCCACACCCCGCTCGCGACCCTCCACGGTCGTCCCGAGCTCGGTCACCAACCCGATGATCACCGTCTCGGCGGCGATCCGGTCCAGTCCGGCGGTGATGGCCTCACCCACGAGGTATTCGAAATCGCCCGCCACCAAATGGTCTTCGACCAGCACCGCGGCCCGAACCTGCGGGCGCAGCGTCTCGGTCACATCCTCGACGATGGCCGCCAGGTAGTCGTCGACGATGTCGCCGCCCGCCTCGAGCACATCGCTGATGTGCACCAGCAACTCGTCCAGCACCACGCGAATGCGCCCCGGCGGCAGTTCCCTGGTGCGGCTGCGCAGCGCCTCGGCGCGCAGGCGAATCTCGCTGGTCTCGTGCGCCTTGGTGAAATCCAGGCGAAGCAGCACCAGCAGCGTCGGCACCGGATCACCCGGCAGCAGCCGCTCGTACTCGGCGAGCAGCTTGCGAATCTGTTGCCGCCGTTGAGTACTGATCTCACTGGTGCGCGCGGCCGGAGCGGGCGCCGCGGCATCCTCGATCCGGCGATGCCGCCGCAGACGCGCTTCGATCTCCTTCGAATCCAAGCCGCCGAGCTTGCCGAGATCCTCCAGCCCGGCGATCTTGCCGACCGGAATTCCCCCGTGCCGCTGCACGAGTCGTTCGATGGCGCTGTCGAGCATCTCGTACCGCTCGGAGTCGCGCCGGTCCCGGGTGCGGCGCACCCGTTCGGCCTCCACGCGCCGCGACGCGGCGCTCAGCAGCGGCTCGGAGCACTCCTCGTGCCCATCGACGAGCAACCCGACCAGCACCCGGTACTTGGGATGATCGCGCTGCTTCTGCCAGAAAGCCCAGACCTCGTCCACGCGGGCGCCGACCTGGGCGTCGGTGAGCTGTTCGGCTTCGTCGAGCGGAATGTCGTACAGCTCGAAGGGATCGGAGGCGTCGACGCCGCCGCGGCGCTCCACCGCGGCCAGCACACGTTTGCGGTAGTCATTGGGATCGAAGGCGTGCATGGTTTTTCGTTCAGACGGCCCGGCGGCGGGTGCGCTGCAACTGATCCAGTTCCCGCGCCACGTCGGCCTGGGACAGCGTGGCCCCGGTCTGCACCGAGAGCACCAGCGGCATCTTGGCGTCCACGTGGTAGGCGGTGACGTGCAGGACGCCGTCGAAACCCATCTCGAAGGTGACCCGCACTTCGCTGCCCGCCTCGTACCCGGGCGGGATATCGCGAATCTTGCCCTCCACCAAGATCTTCGAATCCTCGGGGCGGGTGGAGGCGGCCTGGCCCTGCTGTTCGACGATCGTCAGCTCGATCTGATCCTGATCGGTGCGCACGGTGCCGTACGACCGCCGCACCTTGATGGGCAGCGTCTGATTGCGATGCACCAGCCAGCTCGCGGCCAGCCCGTTGTACGGGTCCAGGGCGAGCACGCCGAAGCCGCGCGAGACCACGGTGTCGACCTGGATCTCGAGCATGCGCCGCACCAGCGCCACCGGCTGCCCGAACGAGGCCGCGACCCGCGCCAGGGACTGTTCCAGTTCCCGGGGGTCGGCTTCGCCCAGTTCCGAACCGTCGCGCAGCCGGCCGCGGGTCACCAGGTCGGCCAGGACGAGGCGTTCCATCTCCAGCTTCTCCCCGTACAGCGCCGCGCCGCGGGCCACCGAGAGATCCGGGTCGCGGAGTTCGCCGACGAGGCCGAGTTCGCGTTGCAGCTCCCGCGCCACCATGGGCATGCGCGAGGAGCCGCCGACCAGCAGCAGCCTGTCCACCTTGTGCACCCCGCGCTGGCCGGCCGCGGCCAGGCACGCCCGGGTGAGATCGACCGTGCGGCGCATGAGCGAGGCCGTCATGGCCTCGACCTCGGCGCGAGTCAGGGTGATGACGGCGCGCACGCCGTCGTGCGCCACCACGACCTCGGTGCTCTCGGCGTCGGTGAGCTCGATCTTGGCGCGCTCGGCGGCCAGCACCAGCATCTGCGAACCGGCCGAATCGTCGAGGGGATCCTCGGCGTCGGGGTTGGCGGCGCAGAACTGCTGGGACAGGTGCAGGGCGATGCGCTCGTCCCAGTCGGCCCCGCCGAGCTGGTGATCGCCCTCGACGGACAGCACCGCGATGCGGCGGTCGGACAGTTCGATGACGGTGGCGTCGAAGGTGCCGCCGCCCAGGTCGTAGACCATGACGGTTTCGCGCGGGCCGCCCTTGCCGATGTCGATGCTGCCGTCGAGCCGGCCGAACCCGTAGGACAGGGCCGCGGCGATGGGCTCGGACAGCACGCCCGCCACATCGAATCCGGCGTAGGTGCCCGCCTGAATGGTGGCGCGCCGCTCCTCGTCGCCGAAGTAGGCGGGCACGGTGATGACCACGCGCGAGACGGTTTCGCCGCCGCCGAACTCGGCGTCGGCGGCCAGGCTCTTGAGGATCAGCGAGGAGACCGCGGGCGCGGACCAGGTCTGCCCGTGGGCGACGAAGCGCCAATCCGCGTCACCCATGCGCCGTTTGACCAGCGCGCACACGTGTTCGGGATCGAGGCGGGCCTGCCGGCGCGCGCCCTCACCCACCACATGATCGTTCGCGGAGGCGAACAGGACCACCGAGGGAACCGTGGGCTCCCCGTTCATGCCGATCAGGACATCAGGACGGCCGTCAGCGTCGATCCGCGCGATAGCCGAATTCGTTGTGCCCAGGTCAATACCGAAGACCCCCATGGCGGCGATCGTAGCAGTCACCGGTGACGCCCGGGATTAAGGTTTCGAGCATGACCGAACCCGCCGCTGTGACCGGGAATTCCGACAGCGCAACCGAACCCACCACCGATCAGTTTCCCGTGCAGCTTCCGGTCGATCTCGCACCGCCCGCCGCACCGATCGAGCCCGCCGGGATCGAGCCCGCGGTGGCGAGCATCAACGAACGCGTCGACGATCTGGCCCGGGTGATCGCCCGCCAGGCCGGGACCATCGAGCGCCTGGCCGACGACGCCAAGGCCCGGGACCGGCGCGAGCGGGCCGGGGCGGACGTGCCGCTGCTGGTTGAGCTTTTCGCGCTGCACGGCGATGCCCGCACCTGCGCCGCCACCGCGGAGTCCGACACCGAGCGCGCGGCCTTCGACGCCTTCGCCGCGCGGGTGGAGCGCCTGGTCGCCGGTCGCGGCGGGCGCATCGTGGAACCGGCCTCCGGCACCGCGTTCGACGCCCTGACCATGGAGGCCATGGACGTGACCGCCGCGGTGACCGCGACCGAGGACCGGACCGTGGCCGCGGTCATCGAACCGGGACTGGCCGTGGCCGATCGACTGCTGCGCACGGCGAAAGTCGTTGTGCGCCGGTACCGGGAACCCGAAGCCTGATCGGAGCGGGCCGCCGCCGCGAACTCGGGTCCGATCACCGCGAGCCCGAAATCAAGCCTTGTCTATTTAAGCGAACATGCTTAATCTCGGGGAATGACAGGCTCCGCGCACGTTCGGACCATTGATGTCGGTCAGCCGATGACGCGCTTCGCGCGCGGTTGGCACTGCCTGGGGTTGGCGGAGAGTTTCCGTGACGGGGAACCACATTCCATCAACGCCTTCGGCACCAAGCTCGTCATCTGGGCCGACAGCACCGGAAAACTCAACGCGCTGGACGGTTACTGCCGCCACATGGGCGCGGACCTCAGCTACGGCAGCGTGAAGGGCGACACCATCGCCTGCCCGTTCCACGACTGGCGCTGGCGCGGCGACGGTAAATGCGACGCGATCCCCTACGCGCGCCGGGTGCCGCCGCTGGCCAGGACCCGGTCCTGGATCACCTGCGAGGAGAACGGGCAGTTCTTCGTCTGGAACGACCCGGAGGGCAACAAGCCGCCGCCCGAGGTCGCCATCCCGCACATCGAGGGCATGGGCACCGACCGGTGGAGCGACTGGAACTGGAACTCGCTGCTCATCGAGGGCGCGCACTGCCGGGAAATCATCGACAACAACGTGGATATGGCGCACTTCTTCTATATCCACTACGCGTACCCGGTGTTCTTCAAGAATGTGTTCGAAGGACATGTGGCAACGCAGTTTCTGCATTCCAAGGGCCGCCCGGATGTGCACACGTCCTCGAATTACTCGACCGAGATGCAGTTGCTGCGCTCGGAGGCTTCGTATTTCGGGCCGTCGTACATGATCAACTATCTGCACAACGACTTCGGCGAGAACACGGTGGAGGTGGCGCTCATCAACTGCCACTATCCGGTCACACACAATTCGTTCATGCTGCAGTGGGGCGTCAGCGTGCAGCGCATCGAGGGCCTGCCGCCGGAGAAGTCGAAGAAGCTGGCCGGGGCGTTCGGCAAGAGCTTCGGCGTCGGCTTCCTGCAGGACGTGGAGATCTGGAAGCACAAGACCCGCATCGACAATCCCCTGCTGACCCAGGAGGACGGGCCGGTGTATCAGCACCGGCGCTGGTACGAGCAGTTCTACGTGGACGTCGCCGACATCACCCCGGATATGACGGCGCGCTTCGAGTTCGAGGTCGACACCACGCACGCCAACGAGAACTGGCAGGCCGAGGTCGCGGCCAATCTCGCCGCCCGGGCGGCCGAGGACGGCTGACGCGCGGATCGGCGGTACACGGTTCCGCACGGGAACGGGGCGAGGTCGGGATCGCCCGCCGGTGTCAGGCCAGCGTCCGCGGGACCTCCGCGCCCGCGCGGGCCCAGCGGCCGGACAGGGCGCGCCAGGAGACCGCGGCCAACCGCAGGACCATGAAAATGACCAGGCCCGACCAGATTCCGGCGATGCCCCAATCATTGGCCAGCGATAGCCAGATCGGCGGAAGGAAGCCGAGCAGGGCCGCGCCCAGGGTGGCGTTGCGCAGGAACGCGGCGTCGCCCGCGCCGAGCAGAACGCCGTCGAGGGCGAAGACCACACCCGCGAGCGGGATGATGCCGACGAAGAACCACCAGGCCACATGGGTACGTTCCAGGACCGAGGGGTCGTCGGTGAACAGGCGCGGGATGATCGAGTAACCGGCCGCGAAGATCAGCGCGAGAGCCGCCGCGAACGCCGTCGACCAGGCGGTGATCCGGCGCGCCAAACCCTGTGCGCCCCGGACGTTCCCGGCCCCGAGTGCGGCGCCGACCAGGGTCTGGGCGGCGATGGCGAGCGAATCCAGAGTCAGGGCCAGGAAGTTCCAGAGCTGGAGCACCAGCTGGTGGGCGGCGACCGACGCCGCCCCGAACCGGGCGGCCACGGCGGCGGCGGAGATGAAGCAGGCCTGGAAGGCCAGGCTGCGCGCGATCAGGTCGCGGCCGAGCACCAATTGCGCCTTCATGATCTCGATGTGCGGGGCCAGCGGCGCCCGGGTGCGCACCAGCGCCGCCACGAACAGCAGCGCGGTGACCGTCTGGCCGATCACATTGGCCACCGCCGACCCCGCCAGCTCCCACCGCGGCGCCCCCAGCAGCCCGTGCACCAGCACCGGGCACAACACCGCGGAAAGTCCCAGTCCCGCAACGACGTACAGCAGCGGACGCCGGGTCTCCTGCACCCCGCGCATCCACCCGTTCCCGGCCATGGACAGCAGAATCAACGGCACCCCGAACAGCGCGATCCGCAGCCATGGCAGCGCCTCCCCCGCGATGTCGCCCCCGCCCGAGATGGCCCGCGTGACCGGCCCCGCGAACCCCTGCAGGAGCGCCACGATCGCCGCCCCGACTCCCACCGCGATCCAGCTGGCCTGCACCCCCTCCCCCACGGCCCCGCGCTCGTCACCCGCCCCGTGCCGCCGCGCCGCCCGCGCGGTGGTCCCGTAACTCAGGAACGTCAACTGCGAACTGACCTGCGCCAGAATCAAACCCCCCACCGCCAGCCCCGCCAGCGCCAAAGCCCCCAGCCGCCCCACCACCGCCATGTCGAACAGCAGATAGATCGGCTCCGCGACCAGTACCCCCAGCGTCGGGACCGCGATCCCGAGGATCCGGCGCGGCCCCGCCTGCGCCGCCTCCCGCCCCCGCTCCGCCACCGACCGGCCGCCCTCGTCCTCCCGCATGCCCCCACCATCGCACACCCGTCCGGCGGCCCCGCCCCCTCCGAAAACTTCGCACCCCGCGTCGGTCCGGTCCCCGCCACCTCACCTGTCGCCGAATCCCTTGTTCCACGGCGTGTTCGAGCGCCTCCGGCGAGGGACCGGGCGTCGGCGGCGGGTCCGCCGCCGACGGCGGGTTTCAGGGCCGCATGTTCTGGAACATGTAGGTCGCGGTGCGATCGGGGCTCGGCTCCGAGTCGCCGACCGTGAAGTTGCCCGACATGTTGTCGCTACACCGCAGCGACAGCGAGTAACTGATCGGCTGGCCCGTATCGGTCTGCGTGGCGTCCAGGACCGCGCGGCCGGGTTCGGGCACCGTGTAGGTGTAGGTGCCGTCGTGCCAGATTCCGGTGCCGACCACCATGTACTGCATCGAATCGGCGGTGGGGAAACGGGCCACCACCATGGAGAAGTCACTGGCCGGCGCCAGCGGCACCGATGGAGAGTTGCCGCGCAGAATCAGGAATTTGCCGACCGCCTGATCGGGCACGGTGCACTCGGGGGCCGGCGACTCGCCGGGCTGGGCGTGACCCACTCCGCCCGTGAGCAGTGTGCCCGTGGCGAGCGCCGCGCCGATGGCGACGCGTGCGGGATACCTCATGCGATGCTCCTTTCGCCAACGTGGATGTGGTGCTTCCCGGAGATCGAATTCGTCGAGGGCCGAGCACGATTCGCGCGTGGGCGCACACGATCGACGCCCACGACGCGACGACTCAGAAGCCCCAGCACCAGTCCAGGGTGGCGGATCCCGGAGTCGGGATGTGGACACAGATGTTGATCCAGATGTAGGGGGCGTCCGCGTTCGTACGCAACGGCAGGTCCGTCCTCGAACCCGCGGGCTGCTCGGCGGCGGACGACACGGGCTGGTCGGCGAACGCGGCGGGCGCCGCGAAGGCGACCAGTGGAACCGCCATGGCGGTGACCGCCGCCACGCGACCGATTCCTGCAAACATCTCATTGCTCCTTCGAGTCGACGTTCCATGGCTGCGAACTTCGAAGAGATAGATACAGCAGACGCTAGCACTCATTCAGCAAACATTTCGGCGAGTCATCCGGATTCGCAGGCCCCGCTCGACGACACCCGGGTCAGGCCGTCATCAACGATGGCAGCGCACCGGTGAACACCACCGATCTTCCCGAACCGGTCGCAGCCGACAGTCCATTCGGCCCCGCCCACCCGGCAATAAACCGTCATGCATTCGAGCAGATGTCACAGGTTGGCTAATAATCAGCCATCCACGAGTGCCCGGGTTACGCTCGAACGCGTCCGCCCGCCTGCCGGCGCAGGCACCGTCCGTGCACTCATTTCGTGACCGCACACTGTCGCGTCGGCGTCCCCGAGGAGGCCGTCCGTGACCGAACCCGCGAAACCCTCTGCGCTGAGCCGGATCTCGTTGAACCAGTGGCTGGCCATCGTCCTGACCGTGTTGGCGGTGTTGTTCATCGCCGAGAACCGCAACCGGGTGGACATCGAGTTCCTGCTCGTGACCATCACCTCCCCGATGTGGCTGGTGCTGCTGATCACCTTCGCCGTCGGCTGGATAGTCGGCCTCCTGACTCGCCGCTCCCGCGGGTGAACACCGACCCGGCCCCGGGT
The DNA here is from genome assembly GCF_040614455.1 of Nocardia sp. NPDC005978. Lineage (NCBI taxonomy): Bacteria > Bacillati > Actinomycetota > Actinomycetes > Mycobacteriales > Nocardiaceae > Nocardia > Nocardia sp. NPDC005978. The sequence goes on along the minus strand of NZ_JBEXUS010000090.1, from coordinate 8,100 downwards.
CTACAGCAGGCCGAGGACGCGAAGGTCGGCGGCGTACTTGGTGATCAACGCGGGAGTCAGGTGCGGGATGTCGGCGTCGGGGGTGAGTCCGGCGGCGCGGACCGCGGCGCGGAAACGAGTAGCGGTCGCGGTCAGGTCGACCGGGGGCGTTCGGTGGCGGTAGGCGTGCAGGAGGGGCAGCACCGAGTGGCGGCGCAGGCGATCCGGTAGCGCACGCAGGGCCGATTCGAATCGGGTCAGCCACTCGTCGTAGTCGTCGATGCGCTCGATGCGTTCTCCGGAATCCATGAGCCAGGTGACGAATTCGTCCAGGGCGATGCCGTCGTCGTGCGGATTCAGGACGTCGTAGGTGGCCAGGCCGGCGCCGGGGTGCGGGCCGAGGGCGGTGATGGCGGCGGCGGTGAAATCGGCGGGCAGGCCCGCGTAGTGCGGGCGCAGGCCGCGGGAGCTGCTGCGGTAGAACGACTTCGGGGCTATCCCGGTGGCCAGGATGCTGAGCAGCAGGCGCGTGAAGATGTCGGGGAGGTTGAGCTGTCCGACGTAGCGGGAGTGCGCCAGGATCATGTCCGAGCGAAAGACCGCCACGGGCAACCCGCACAGGTCGTGTGCCTCGCGCAGCAGCACCTCGCCGGCCCATTTGCTGTTGCCGTACCCGTTGGCGTAGCTGTCGTCCACCACACGCACGGCGCTGACCTCGCGAATATCGGCGTCTTCGGTGAAGCGGTCCGGGTCGGCGCCCGCGCCCACGGCTACCGTCGAGAGGTAGGTGACGGGGGTGAGCCGGGTGGTCAGAGCGAGCCGGATGACCTCGGCGGTGCCCAGGACGTTGGGACCGAAGAGCTGGCTGTACGGCAGGACGTGATTGACCAGGGCCGCGGAGTGCACGATCAGATCCACCGACGCGGCCAGCGCACGCCAGTCCGCCTCCGGCAGACCGAGACAGGGCGCGTCGACATCGCCGGCGAGGACGCGCAGTCTGCCGTCCGACAGCTCGCGGTAGGTGCGGGCCAGGTCGGGATCACCGCCGGCGAAGACCGCGTCCAGGCGCGCGCGGGCCGCGGCCGCGTCCGTGCCGCGCACGAGGCAGATCAGCGTGCCGCCCGAATCGCGCAGTCGCTCCAGCCATTCCAGGAGCAGGAAGCGGCCCAGGTAGCCGTTGCCGCCGGTCAGCAACACCGTGCGGGCGGGACCGGCCGGGACCGGCGGACAGCCGGGTGCGGCGCGCAGGGTGTCCGCGTCGATGAACCTGCCGAGCGTGAGATCGGCCGCGCGCAGCTTCTCACCCGGACCGTGGATGGTCCGCGCGGTGGGCCGCCCCGAATATCCGGCGGCGGCGACGAATTCGGCGACGGCGGCCAGATCGGCTGTAGGACCGACGATCAACGCCACCGGGACCTCGATGCCGAAGAGTTCGCCCAGCAGCGAGGAGTACGACAGCGCGGAGAGCGAGTCACCGCCGAGATCGGCGAAGCGCGCGTCCGGCCGCAGTTCCGCGGCGGGACAGCCGAGCACCGCACCGGCCGCGCGCCGGACCGTGTCCAGGACGGGCTGGTCGGCGACCGTGCGGCGCAGGGCGAGCAGTTCGTCGTCGCGCCGGCGGGCCGATTCCGTGTACAGCGCTTCCAGGCGCGCACCGTAGCGTTCGGTCAGCTTGGGCCGCAACAGTTTCCCGATGCCGGACAGCAGACCGTTCTCCTGGGTGAAGGGCTCGGATTCGATCAGGAACTCGCGCGGGAGCTCGTACGGTTCCAGCTCCGCGCGGGTGGCGCAGCGCTGTAGTGAATCCGCCAGTGCCGCACGCAGTTCGATCGGGTCGAGCTCGGCGGCGGCCGGGGTGGGCACGATCACCGCCAGCAGGTACGACCGTTCGCCGTTGCCGTACACGAAGATCTGCCGGATCAGCTCGCTCGCACCCAGCGCCGCCTCCACCGTCGCCACAGTCACGAACTCGCCCTGGGACAGTTTGAGCACGTTGTTGCGCCGGTCCACGTACACCAGGTGATCGGGCTCGAGCTCGGCCACCACGTCACCGGTCCGATAGAACCCGTCGTCGTCGAACATCTGCGCCGTGATCTCGGGTCGCCGGTAGTACCCGGGGAACATCGTCGTGGTCTTGATGAGCAGCTCACCGCGCGGATGCGGGGTGTCGGTGCCGAAGTAGCCCAGTTCGGGCACGTCGGCGAGCCGGTAGTCCAGCACCGGTGGGCGCCTGATCCGGTTGTCCATGAGCACCCCGCCCCCGGCCTCGGTCGAGCCGTACCCGTCGTGCACCTGCACCTCGAGCGCGGATTCGAGCACGGCCTTCAATTCGGCCGACAGGGGCGCGCTCGCGCTCAGCGCGGTGAGGTAGCGCCCGCCGAAAACCTGTTCGCGCAGTTCGGCTTCCACGGCTTCGACCGCGTCCGGCCGGTCGTCGCCGGCCAGTACCCGCCGTTCGATCGCGTCCAGCCGCCGCTGATGCACCATCTCGCACACGCGCGGCACGAAGACCAGCTCGGTGGGCCGCACCAGCGCGTAGTCCTCGAACAGGCTCGACATGTCCGGGCGCGCGGTGAAATACGCGGCACCGCCGCGCGCGAGCGTCCCGTACAGGGTGAGCCTGCCCGCCACGTGCGACAGCGGCATGTAGTTGAGCGTGATGGCGGGCACCCGCAGCTCGTACGCCGCCCAGAACGCCGCAACCAGCCGCCGGGTGTACATGGCGCCCTTGGGCGTTCCGGTGCTGCCCGAAGTGTAGATCAGCAGCGACAGCGGATCCTCGTCCCCGAAGTCGGGAGCCGGGGCATCGGGCAGCTCCCGGCCGCGTTCGACGATCTCGCCGAGGAGGTCCACCGCGATATCGATGCCCGCGTCCGCGAGCCGCGTGCGCGCGGAATCGACAGCGGCACGGTGAGTTCGGTCCCCCGGCGCCTGATCGAACACCAGCAGCCGCCCCGGCGCGACCCCCGTCGTCACGGCCGTCACCGCCGCGTCCAGCGCGTCCACGCTGACGGCCAGCACCCGCGGCCGCGTCTCGTCCAGGATCGACATCCACTGTGCCGCCGGCGCACCGGCCTGCAGCGGCACCGCCACCGCCCCGAGCCGGACACACGCCAGGTCGATCGTCACGTAGTCCGCGCTGGAAAAGCCCAGGGTGCACACGAAGTCACCCGTCCCGACCGCTCCCGATCGCGCCCACACCGCCGCGAGGGCCCGCACGCGTGCCCCGAGTTCCCCGTAGGTGATGGTCCGGAATTCCGGCAGCAACCCCCGCGCCCCGTCGCCGTCGGCCCCCGCGTCGAAGGCCCGCTCCCCGAGCGCGATCCGGTCCGCGTACCCGCTCAGCACCGTGTCCACGATCGCCCCGAGCTCGAGTCCCGGCTCCCGCAGCCGAGCCACGATCCCCGGCTCCCCCAGCGTCGCCCGCACCTGCGGGTCCTGCAACGCGTCCGCGATCCGCCGTTCACGCCGAGCCTTCTTGACGTCCAGCTCCACGAAAGACCTCCCTGGCCCGGCGCACCGGACCGCGACCTCGGGCCACAGGTCCACCACCCCGCACGATTAACTTAGCTACGCGTAACACCCCTCACGGTGACCGCCCGCCCGCACCCTGTCAAGGGCACCACGCGCCAAAGCGCCCAGCGACCATCCCCACCGCCGACGACCCACACGACCGCCGTCGCCCCCTGCCCGATTCACAGGCGTCGGTACCCCGTCGACCGCGTCGCCGGACCCACCCGGACGGCCCGTGAACGGACAGAACGGTGCCCGCCGACACGAAAGTCCTTCGAACGCGGTTCTTTCCGACATGATCCCGGAGAGGTCATCCCGCGGCCCGCTACGAAAGGCGAACGGAGACCGGCGGCTACCGCGGTCGAACCGGCCACACGGCGGCCGGACGGCCCGCTGCGGCCCGCCGCATCACTGTGCGACATCCGAAGCCGGATCCTCAGTTCAGGCCGGTACGACGGGCCGCAGCGACGCCGACCGCGACACGGCCGGCGCACCGCGCTCGGGATGTGTTCAGTCGCGGGCGAGTTCGGCGCGGAGGCGGGCCACCAGGTCTTCGGGAGCGCCGGTCGCGGAATAGCCTGCGGCATAACGGTGTCCGCCGCCGCCGAGGACCGTGGCGACCCTGGAGACGTCCACGCCGGGGGAACCGTCGGGAGCCTCGTGGGAGCGCAGGGACACCGTCCAGTGTTCGGCGGAACTCCTGGCCTCCTTGAAGACCGCCGCCACCTGGGCCTCGGAGGTGGTGCGGACCAGGTCGACGACGCTCTCGACCTCCTCCGAGCGCACGCCGCCGGTGTCGGCGCGGCGGACGAAGACGTAGACCAGGCCCGCGCCGTGGGCGGCCTCGCGATCCAGTTGCGCGGTCCCCAGCACCCGCGACAGCATGGGCAGCCACGCGAACGGGTGGGTGTCCATGAGGGTGCGGGTGATTCCGGGGCCGTCGATACCGGTGGCGAGCAACCGTTCGGCCAGCGCGTGCGAGCCGGGGCGGGCCCATTTGAACGAGCCGGTGTCGGTGACCAGACCGGCGTAGAGGCAGTGCGCCATATCGCGATCGATCGGTTCGCCCCAGGCGTCAAGGACGCGGGCGACCAGCCCCGCCGTCGACTCGGCGGCCTCGTCGATGACGTTGACCGTGCCGAAGCGGGTATTGGACCGATGATGATCGAGCACCAGGGACACGCGAGCGCCGTCGAGTCGATCCTTCAGGGAACCGAGCCGCCCGGCGCTGCCGCAATCCACCGCGACCAGCACGTCGACCTCGCGCGCGACCCGATCGGCCGGGACGAGCAGATCGGTGCCGGGCAGCGACCGCATGGAGACCGGTAGTTCGGCGGGCTCGGCGAACGAGACCTGCACGGGCACGCCGCGCCGGCGCAGCACCTGCGCCAAGGCGAGCCCGCTGCCGATGGTGTCGGCATCGGGCTGCACGTGGCACAGCACCGTGACCGAAACGGCGGTGTCGAGTGTCGACACCGCCGCGGACAGATCGACCGGTTCGGTCACCGGCGGTCTCCTCCCGCTACGCGTGAACGCAGGTCAGTCTTCGTCGTCGGCGTCGTCGGCGGCCTTGTAGGGGTCGACGTCACCGGCGTAGTTCGCATTCACCGCGACCTGGGCTACCCGAGCGTCGGCGGCGCGGGCGCGGGCCAGCAGCTCCTCCATCTCCTTGGCGGCCGTCGGCACGGTGTCCAGCTTGAAACCGAGGATGGGCGTGAACTTCACGCCGGTGGCCGCGCCGACCTTGGAACGGAGAATGCCCTTGGCCTTCTCCAGTCCGGCCGCGGCCTCGGTGTAATCGGGTTCGGCGTCCAGGGTTTCCCCCATCACCGTGTAGTAAATCGTGGCTTCTCGCAGATCACCGGTCATCTTGGTGTCGGTGATGGTGACGAAACGCAGCCGCGGATCCTTGATCTCGTATTCGATGGCCGTGGCCACGATCGTGGAGATCCGCTTGGCGAGTCGGCGTGCCCTGGCCTGATCCACCATGGTCATGCCCTCCTCACAGGGATTGATTCAGTCTTCGGGTCCGAAGACGCGGCGGCGTACCGCCAGCAACTGTAACTCCGGCCGTCCCGCGACATGCCGTTCACACTTGTCCAGTACCTGGGTCAGGTGGTCCATGCCGGCACTGACCATGGCCACACCGAGCAACGTCCGCCGGTGTAGATCGTGTTCCCCGCCTTCGACGGCACTCACCCCGAATTTCTGCAATTCGGATAACACCGGGCGGATCACGGAGCGTTTCTGCTTCAGTGAATGCACATCGCCGAGCAGGATGTCGAACTCGAGCGCTCCGACGAACATGTCGTTTTTCATGTAATGCGTACGCACTTACCTCGTATGACCGACGCGCCCAATCGGCGTACGCACGAGTGCGTCGGATCGTGGGTGCCGGAAAATCCGGCGGGTGCCGGAAAATCCGGCGGTCAGCACAACCCTGCCGGATCCGGATCGCTCCGGACCCGGCAGGAATGCTGTGTCCGACCTAGTCGCGCGGCTTCTCCCGCAGCTCGTAGGCCTCGACGATGTCACCCTCGCGAATGTCGTTGTAGGTCAACGTCATACCGCATTCGTAGCCTTCACGAACCTCGGTGGCGTCATCCTTCTCGCGACGCAGCGAGGCGATGGTGACGGTCTCGGCGACGACCACGTTGTCACGCAGCAGTCGCGCCTTGGCGTTGCGCTTGACCGAGCCGGAGGTGACCCAGCAACCGGCGATGTTGCCGAACTTGGAGGAGCGGAAGATCTGGCGGATTTCCGCCCGACCCAGCTCGACCTCTTCGTAGATCGGCTTGAGCAGACCCTTGAGGGCCTTCTCGATCTCGTCGATCGCCTGGTAGATGATCGAGTAGTAGCGAATGTCCACGCCTTCGCGGTTCGCCAGCTCGGTCGCCTTGCCCTCGGCACGGACGTTGAACCCGATGATGATCGCGTTCGAGGCCGACGCCAGGTTGACGTTGGTCTCGGTGACGCCACCGACACCGCGGTCGATGACGCGCAGTCGCACCTCGTCGCCGACATCGATACCGAGCAGCGCCTCTTCGAGGGCCTCGACGGTACCGGAGTTGTCGCCCTTGAGGATCAGGTTCAGCTCCGAAGTCTCCTTCAGGGCGGCATCCAGATCTTCCAGGGAGATGCGCTTGCGGCTGCGCGCGGCCAGGGCGTTGCGCTTGCGAGCGTTGCGACGGTCCGCGATCTGACGGGCGATGCGGTCTTCCTCGACCACGAGCAGGTTGTCGCCTGCACCGGGGACGGAGGTGAAACCGATGACCTGGACGGGCCGCGACGGCATGGCCGCCGTGACGTCGTCGCCGTGCTCGTCGACCATGCGGCGCACGCGACCGTAGGCGTCGCCCGCCACGATCGAGTCACCGACGCGCAGGGTGCCGCGCTGGATGAGGACGGTGGCAACCGGGCCACGACCGCGGTCGAGGTGGGCTTCGATGGCCACACCCTGCGCGTCCATGTCCGGGTTCGCCCGCAGATCCAGGGTGGCGTCCGCGGTCAGCACGACGGCCTCGAGCAGGGAATCGATATTGGTGCCCTGCTTGGCCGAGATGTCGACGAACATGGTCTCGCCGCCGTACTCCTCGGCGACCAGACCGTATTCGGTCAGCTGCTGGCGAATCTTCTGCGGATTCGCGCCTTCCTTATCGATCTTGTTGACCGCCACCACGATCGGCACGTCGGCGGCCTGCGCGTGGTTGATGGCCTCCACCGTCTGCGGCATGACGCCGTCGTCGGCCGCGACCACGAGGATCGCGATGTCGGTGGCCTTCGCGCCACGGGCACGCATGGCGGTGAACGCCTCGTGACCCGGGGTATCGATGAAGGTGATGAGGCGGTCGAGCTCGTTGACGTGCGTGAGCACCTGGTAGGCGCCGATGTGCTGGGTGATGCCGCCGGCTTCGCCCTCGCGGACGTTCGCCTGGCGGATGGTGTCCAGCAGTCGGGTCTTACCGTGATCGACGTGGCCCATGACGGTCACGACCGGCGGACGGATCTGCAGGTCGTCCTCGTCGCCCTCGTCCTCGCCGTAGGTGAGGTCGAAGTTGGCGAGCAGCTCGCGGTCCTCGTCCTCCGGGGAGACGACGTGCACCACGTAGTTCATCTCGCCGCCGAGGAGCTCGAGGGTCTCCTCGTTCACCGACTGGGTCGCGGTGACCATCTCGCCGAGGTTGAACAGCGCCTGCACCAGCGAAGCCGGGTTGGCGCCGATCTTGTCGGCGAAGTCGGACAGCGACGCGCCGCGGGCGAGGCGGATGACCTCGCCGTTGCCGCGCGGGAGCCGCACGTTGGCGACGGGCGCCTGCATGTTCTCGTACTCGGCGCGCTTCGCCCGCTTCGACTTACGACCCTTGCGGGGCGCGCCACCGGGACGACCGAAGGCACCCGCGGCACCGCCGCGACCGCCACCGGAACCGGGACGACCGCCACCGCCGCCACCGGGGCGACCGCGGAAACCGCCCGCTGCGGCGCCACCGGCACCCGGAGCACCGCCACCACCGGTACCCGGGGCACCGCCCTGGCCACCGCGGTACGGACCACCGGCGCCGGCCGGACGACCGGCGCCACCGGGACGCGGGCCACCCTGACCCGGACCAC
>NZ_JBEXUS010000089.1:11936-33346 GCF_040614455.1 Nocardia sp. NPDC005978 | reverse complement strand
GAGAATGCCTCGCGGGGCCGCCGTCGTCCTGTCAGCCTCGGCGCGCCCCGGGAAATGCGAATGCCCGCACCGTGCGCGGTGCGGGCATTCGGCGTGAAAGAGATTCTCAGGACAGCGCTTTGGCCTTGAGCGCCTCGAACTCGGTGGCGGAGATGGTGCCCTCGTCGAGGAGCTTCTTCGCGTCGGCGATCTGAGAGGCGGGATTGGTGCCCGCTGTCTCCCGGATGTATTTGGTCTCCGCGTCCTGGAACTGTTTGGCGGCGGTGGCCGAGCGGGCGGCCATGCCGTTGCCGCGCGCGATCAGATAGACCAGTGCGGTGAGCAGGGGAAGGAAGAACAGGAAGACGACCCACACCGCCTTGACCCAGCCGGAGGTCTCGTGATCCCGGAAGAGGTCGGTGATGATCATGAACAGCAGGATCAGGTAGGCCACGAAGGCGAACGTGGTGAGGATGAGCCAGAAGACGTCCCAGAAATCCATGACGTGAGTCCCTATCTAGTTGGTTAATTCATGGCTACGTGACTGGTCGTTTGATTGAAACATGTGCATCGGGTCGATGTAAGGGGTCTTCGCTGCGAGTTTGAGCGTCGCCGGACCCGTTTTGCGTGACACGATTGCCGGATGATGGTGCTTGCTGATGGGTTGCCAAATGTGCAGCCCGAGCCCATGGTGTCGCTGTTCTGGATCGCCCTGGCCGCCGTGCTCGCGCCGCTGGTGTCGCGGCTGCTGCGCGGGGTGGTGCCGGCCGTGGTGCTGTTGCTGCTGGCCGGGGTGGCGACCGGGCCGCACGCGCTGGGCTGGGCGGGGACCGCGGGCGGGGTCGACCTGCTCAGCGAACTCGGGCTCGGGATGCTCTTCCTGCTGGCCGGGTACGAACTCGATCCGAAGCTGCTGGGCGGGCGCTCGGGGCGCACCGCGTGGTTCACGTGGTGCGTCAGCGCGGTCGTGGCCATCGCGCTGGTGACCGCGTGGGCGGCGGACGCCGACATCACCGCGCGGATCGCGGTCGCCATCGCCATGACCTCCACGGCGCTCGGCACCCTGCTGCCGATCGTGAAACAGGATGGGCTGCTGGACAAACCGCTGGGGCGCGCGGTGCTGGCGCACGGCGCGGTCGGTGAGCTGGCGCCGGTGCTGGCGATGTCGGTGCTGCTCACCAGTCGCAGCGTGGGCGCGGCCCTGGTGACGCTCGTATTGTTCCTGCTGGCAGCGGCTTTCATCGGCCTGGTGCCGCAGCACATGCTGGACCGGGTGCCGAGTTTCGGCCGGCTGCTCGGCGAGTCGAACAGCACCGAGCAGCTGCCCGTACGCGGGGTCTTCCTGCTGCTGATCGTGCTGATGACCATCGCGGAGGTGTCCGACCTGGATGTGGTGCTGGGCGCCTTCGCGGCCGGGCTGATCCTGCGCAGACTGGTCGCGGCCGGGCATCCGCAGGTCGAATCCTCGCTCGAGACCATCGGTTACGGGGTGCTGATCCCGATCTTCTTCGTCGTCTCCGGGATGGGCATCGATATCGGCGCGGTGGCCGGGGAGCCGCTGCTGTGGGGACTGTTCGTGCTCTCGATCGCGGTGGCGCGGGGTGTTCCGGTCCTGTTGAGCGAGCGTTTCATCCAGCACGGCGCGAACCTCGCCGACCGGCGCGAGCGCGTGCAGCTGGCCCTGTACGCCGCTACCGGTCTGCCCATCATCGTCGCGGTCACCAACGTCGCGACGAGTAGCGGGCTGATGCCGCAGGATCTGGCGTCCACCTTGGTGGCGGCGGGCGCTACGACCGTCCTGCTCTTTCCCCTGCTGGCCCGGCTGCTGGGGCGCGAGACCGGCGCGCCGAAAGCGCTGGGCGCGTGAGCTGTTCCACCGGGCGATCCCTGTCCGGACCGCGTGCACGCCGCAGTGCCCGTCGGCCGCCCGTCGCCGCACCCTATCCGGGCGCGATGTGGCGGTCGGATCCGTGCCCCGCGAACCCATCGACCGGGGTAACTATCGCGTCGTATCGGAGGCCGGTGCCGGCCGCGCTGCCGGGCGGAGAGGAGTTCGGGTGCTGCATCTGCGGGTGATCTGTCCGGGCGAGGTGACCGAACGGGCCATGGCGCTGCTGGCGGAGGACCCCGGAACCACCCACCTCACCCTCGACCGCGGGGCCGCGGTCGAACCCCGCGGCGATCTGATCCAGGCCGACGTGGCCCGGGCCTCGGCCAACGAGATGCTCGCCGCGCTGCGGGCGCTCGGCGTGGACCGAAGCGGGAGCATCACCTTCGTGCCCACCGGGACCGTGCTCTCGGCGGCGGGCGAGCGGGCGAGGGCCGGAGCACCCGGGCGGCCCGATCAGGTCGTGGTGTGGGAGCAGCTGCTGAGTCAGGTGCGCGAGGGTTCCCGGTTGACCCCGACGTTCCTGGCGTTCCTGAGCATCGCGTTCCTGCTCTCGGCCGTCGGGGTCACCACCGCCTCACCCATCACCCTGGTGGGCGCGATGGTGGTCGGACCCGAATTCCGGCCCCTCGCAGCGCTGTCGGTGGGTCTGGTGCGCCACGACCGGCGGCTCGTCCGGCGTTCGCTCGCCACCCTGGCCATCTCGTTCCCGGCCGCCATGGCGATCACCGCGCTGTCCACCCTGCTCTGGATTCGCCTGGGCTGGCTCGGCAACGGGGATGTGGCCAATGCCCGGGGTTTCGACTTCATCTACGAGGTCGGTCCGTTCTCGCTGGTGGTGGCGCTGCTCGCGGGCGCGGCCGGCATGCTCGCGATGGTGACCTCCAGCTCGGCGGTGCTGGTCGGGGTCTTCATCTCGGTCACCACCGTCCCCGCCGCCGGGCTGGCGGTGGTCGCCTCGATCGCGGGCAAATGGCATGTCGCGGCCAGCTCGCTGGGTCAGCTCGCGGTGAATCTGATCGGCATCGTGCTGGCGGGGGTCATCGTGCTTTTGCTGCGGCCTCGCGCGGCGGGCTGATCGGATTTCGGCTGTCCGGGGCCGGGCACAGTGACGACGACCGCGGTCAGCGCATGGGTACGCCGACGTCGCTGCCGCCCTCGCGGGTCAGGCGCGCGCGGACCTTCACCAGCGATGGGGCCGGTGCGAAGCCGCCCGCGAAGAGGGCCTCGCCCTGGCGGAACCAGGGGGAGCGGTCGAGCAGGGCGGAGGGTGCGTAGCCGAAGTAGGTGCCGAGCTCGGCCAGGTCGGTCGGCGAGGTCATCTTCATCAGGGCGAGGTTGTCGCACTGGGACAGGATGCCGGGGTGCACCTTCGAGGGGCGCTGGGTCGAGAGCAGCAGCCAGAGGCCGAATTTGCGGCCCTCGGCGGCGATTTGGATGAGGCGCTCGCGCACCGCGATCGCGATGGGGGAGTCCAGGCGCGGGGAGGCGAGGTTGTGCGCCTCGTCGATGACCAGCAGGACCGGGCGGCGTTCCTCGCGGCGCGCCCAGAGGTCGTCGAGCAGGGCGAGCGCGATGACCAATTGCTGTTCGGGCGTGGAGAATCCGCCGAGATCGAGAACGGCCACGTCGGGGCGCTCCGCCACCACGTCGGTGACCGGCGCGTCGCCCAGCGCCCACACCTCCCAGTCCAGCAGGCCGAGATTCTCCACGCGCTGCCCGAGCCTGCGCTGCGCGGGATTGTCCGAGGCCAGCAGTCGCGGGCGCACCTCGAACAGCTCCCCGGATTCCATGACCGTGCGCAGATGGATGAGTTCGTTGAACTCCTCGCGATCGATGATCGGATCTATCTGCAGGATGGCGGCTTTGGAGGTCAGCGGCAGGTCCAGGAAACGCGCGCGCAGCCGCGCGCCGGGTGCGGCGTTGGGCCGCAGGACACGAATGTCCCGCTCGCGCAGGGCGTTCGCGGTCGGCCCGGTCGCGGCCGGGTCGACCTCGCCCAGGCGCACGAAGTCCGAGTTCGGATCGAAGATGACCACCGGCAGCGCGGTGTGCGCGATGAGCTGTTCCAGTACGACGCCCAGGGCGTAGGTCTTGCCCGACCCGCTCTGCCCGCACCAGAAGGTGTGCCGGTTGAAGCGCTGCGGCAGCAGCCGGGCGGGCCCGCCCGGCTGGGTCAGGTTCACCCCGACCTCGAGCATGGCCCCGGTGGTGTCGTGCAGGGCCTGCACGGTCGCGGTGTCGGCGCCCTCCACACTTCCGGTAGCGAAAGAATGGCTGGAGCGGGTGTCGATGCCCTCGTCGGTCAGTTCGCCGACGAGGCGGCCGCGCAGTCGCACGGGAGTGGTCTCCGAGCGTTCCTCGATGAGCGCCAGCTGCCTGCGCTCGGCGCTGACTATCACCACCAGCGATCCGGCGACGAAAGCGCTGTCGGACGCGTCCCCGACAACGAAGGATCGCCCGTCGTCGGAGCGCGCGGACAGGGCGGAGGCGATGGTGATATCGGCGGGCATGCCCTCGATACTCGCACAGTCAGCGAATCGACAGCTATCTCTGTCCGGTGGCCCGGCTCGCTCCGTGAGCGGCCCGGCCGGCGATGATCGCGCCGATCACCGCCGGCCCGGTTTCGCGCCGGGGCTCAGGCCCAGGGCACCCGGCAGGCGTCCTGGCTGAAGCCCTGATCGGTGATGCCGAGCGCGAAGTAACTCCGGGCCCGCGAGTTCTCCAGGCCGATCTGATAGGTCAGTTCCATGAGCCCCTCCGCGCCGAAGCGCCGCTTCAGGTCGGTGACCTGCTCATCGGTGACGGTCGGCGGGGTGGCGGTCATGGCCGCCGCGTAGGCGACGGCGGCTCGTTCGTCGGCGCTGTAGGCGGGGGAGGTGGCGTAGTCGTCGATGTGGCGCAGGCGGTCGATGTCGAGGCCGGAGAGACGGCTGAGCATCGTGCCGAAGTCGACGCACCAGGAGCACCCGACCGTGCGAGCCACGTAGAAGACCGCTATCTCGCGCACGCTGTGCGGCAGGACGGTCGACGCGCGTTCGACCATGCCCTCGTGCATCGAGGCGGCCAGGAACAGGCGGGGATGGTTGGCGGTGACGGCGAAGGGCTCGGGAACCGTGCCGAAACGCCGCTTCATGTACCGGTACGCGAGGCGGATCAGCGGTCCGGCCTGCTGCGGGGCGACGGCGGGGAGGCGGGTGGCGCTCATGGGGTCTCCTACGAATCCGAGGATGCTGCTACCCCTTGGACGAGGCGGCCCCGCGAGACGTGACGGGGGCGCGGTATGCGCTGCGTCACAGGATGATTCACCTGCTGTGTGCGCTGTCCCGGCCCTGCCGGGCCGTGCGTGGTCGGCCGGCCGGGGCAACGCGAACTCGTCGTTATTCGGCTATGTCGCAATCGGGAGCCGGTGACGATCGGCCGGGGGCCGGTCGCGCCCTGATCGGGAGTCCTCGTTGACTCCCCGGGTTCGCCGTTGAACCTTTACTCCGTTACCCGTAATTCGGTGTGTTCACCACACCTGTTACGACGGCGCGCGGGCCCGGAATTCATCGCGGCGGGCGATTTCCCAGGCCGCGGGCGGACTTGCCGCGCCGGGGGAAACGGAAGGTGAGATCGTTGGGCTCGGGCACCCGGGTGCGCTCGCGCGGGGCCACCAGGATCAGGGCCGCGCCGAGTGCGGGCAGCAGCAGCACGCTCAGCAGGCTCAGGGTGAAGCTGACCCCGCCCATGGCCTCTGGCTTGTGGAATGCGTGATAGATCAGGTGCGGGACGCCGAAGACCAGCCAGGCCAGGCCCGCGACCCGGGCCAGCAGGCTGTCCAGGAACCACAGGGCCGCGGCGGTGACCGCGCCCAGCGCCAGGAAGAACGCCCCGACGTCGCCGGTCAGATGATGGTTGTAGGGCCCGTCCGGCTGCACCCAGCGCATGCCGAAGCCCGGGAAGCTCGTGTAGAACGAGTGTGGTGCGAACGTGGCCCAGAGTCCGGTGAACAGGGCCACGGCCAGCAGCACGCCGAGGATGATCTGCACCGCGAGCCAGCGCCGGCGGTTCACGTCCAGGCGCATGCGCACCCGTAGTCCGTCGCCCGTGCCGTGCAACGAGATTCGCATCGACTCTTCCCCTCCGCCGCCGAATCACCAGGTGGTGCAACGGTAATTCGGCGGCCGGACGGGAGCAAGGGTCAGGCGGTCAGACCTTCTCCATGACCATGTCCTCCGGGCCCCAGTAGGCCCGCATCTTGGTGATCTTGCCCGCGTCGTCGAACTCCATGATGTCGATCGGGGTCAGCGTCATGCGCTGATCGCCGAAGTAGCTCACCAGGGTGAAGTAGGCCGAGGCGTGATTGCCGTTGACCTTCACCGCGTGCAGTTCGGTTTCCTTGTTCTGAGCGTGCTCGAGCGCGGCGTACAGCTCGCGGATCGCGGCGTGCCCGACCCGGGTCGGGGTCCCGATCGGGTCCTCGACCGTGGCGTCCTCGGCGTAGAGCGCCACGATTTCATCGGTGGCGCCCGCGGCCACCAATTTCACATACTGCTCGATAACATCGCGAGGCTGCGCCGCCATGGATTCTCCCGGGTAAAAGTGAAACGTGTTCCACTTCGGAGCGTAGCAGCTGCGGGCCCCGATCCGGCCCGGGAGATTCACTCTCCGGGACGGTCCCGGTGACCGGCGCGGATCTCAGTGCCGGACGCGCTGTGCGCCCGCGTAGACGTTCATCGATTCCCCGCGCAGGAACCCGACCAGGGTGAGCCCGGCCTCGGCGGCCAGGTCCACCGCGAGCGAGCTCGGGGCCGACACCGCGCCCAACAGCGGGATGCCGGCCATGACGGCTTTCTGAACCAGTTCGAACGAGGCCCGCCCGCTCACCATGAGCAGCAGATCGTGTGCCGGGATGCGGGATTCGCGCAGTGCCCAGCCGATGAGCTTGTCCACCGCGTTGTGCCTGCCGATGTCCTCGCGCACCGCGAGCAGGGTGCCGTCGGCGGTGAACAGGGCCGCGCCGTGCAGCCCGCCGGTGGCGTCGAAAAGCGCCTGGCCGGAACGCAGTTGGGTGGGCAGCGTGGCCAGCGTGGCGGTGTCGACCAGCGGCCCGTGCTCGGGCAGCGGAAAACGGGTGCGGGTGCGGACCTCGTCGAGAGCGGTCTTGCCGCAGAGCCCGCAGGCGCTGTTGGTGAGGAAATTGCGGGGCTTGACCGCCGCTGCCGGGCGCGGGTCGCTGAACTGCACGTCCAGCACGTTGTACGTGTTCCGGCCGTTCTCGTCGGTGCCCGCGCAGTAGCGGGCGGTCCGAATGTCCCGCGCGGATTCGATGATGCCCTCGCTGAACAGGAACCCGTGGATCAGGTCGATGTCCGCGCCGGGGGTGCGCATGGTGACTGTCAGTGCCTGGCCGCCGGTGCGGATCTCCAGGGGTTCCTCGACCGCCAGGGTGTCCGGGCGGTCGACGGTTCCGGTGGGGGAGATGCGCAGGGTGCGGCGGCGGGCGGTTACTCGGCTCACGATGTCCTGTGGGTATGGCGTTCGAGGCGGACGGTGACGCCCTTGGAGACAGGGGTATTGGAGCGCCGGGCCACATGGTCGAGGGGGACCAGCGGGTTTGTCTCGGGGTAGTAGGCGGCGGCGTTGCCGCGCGGGGTGGCATAACCGACCAGGCGGAAGCCCTCGACGCGGCGTTCGGTGCCGTCGCTCCATTCGGAGATCACGTCGACGAGATCGTCTTCGGCGAAACCGAATCGGGCGATGTCCTCCGGGTGCACGAGCACCACGCGGCGGCCGTTGTGGATGCCCCGGTAGCGGTCGTCCAGGCCGTAGATGGTGGTGTTGTACTGGTCGTGGCTGCGCAGGGTCTGCAGGATCAGCCTGCCCTCGGGCACCGGCAGCCAGTGCAGTTCGTTGGCCGCGAAATTGGCCTTGCCGGTGTCGGTCCGGAACTCGCGGGCGTCGCGCGGCGGATGCGGCAGCTGGAATCCGTTGCGGCCCCGCACCTTCGCGTTGTAGTCCGCGCAACCGGGCACCACCGCGGCGATGGCGTCGCGAATGGTGTCGTAGTCGCGCTGGAACCGTGCCCACGGCACCGGGTGGTCCGGCCCGAACAGCGCCCCGGCGAGTTCGCAGACGATGGCGACCTCGCTGCGCAGCTCGGCGCTCACCGGGGTCAGGCGGCCGGTGGACAGGTGCACCATCGACATCGAGTCCTCGACCGAAACCTGCTGTCGCCCACCGGCCTGCACGTCCTCGTCGGTGCGGCCCAGGGTGGGCAGGATGAGCGCGGTTCGCCCGTGCACCAGGTGGCTGCGATTGAGCTTGGTCGAGACCTGCACGGTGAGTTCGCAATTGCGCAGCGCGGCCTCGGTGACCTCGGTATCCGGTGTGGCGGAGACGAAATTGCCGCCCATGCCGAAGAAGACGCGGCCGCGCCCGTCGCGCATGGCGCGGATCGCGTTGACGGTGTCCCAGCCGTGTTCGCGCGGGCTCTCGATGCCGAAGCGCGCGTCCAGGGCGTCCAGGAAGGCGTCGGGCATCTTCTCCCAGATGCCCATGGTGCGGTCGCCCTGCACGTTGGAATGCCCGCGCACCGGGCATACGCCCGCGCCGGGCTTGCCGATCATGCCGCGCAGCAGGAGCAGGTTGGTGGCCTCCTCGATGGTGGCGACGCCGTGCACCTGCTGGGTCAGGCCCATGGCCCAGCAGATGATGACGGCCTTGGATTCGGCCAGCAATGCCGCGGTGCGGTCGAGGTCGGCGCGGCTCAGGCCGGTGGCCTGCTCGACGACGCCGAGATCGACCGCGCGCATGTGCTTTTCGTAGTCGGCGTAGCCGGCGGTGTGTGCGTCGACGAAGGCCCGGTCGACCACCGTGCCCGGGGCGCGGTCCTCGGCCTCGAACAGCAGTTTGCCCAGGCCCTGGAACAGCGCCATGTCGCCGCCGAGGCGAATCTGCAGGAAGTCGTCGGCGATGGTGATGCCGCCGGCCAGTCCCCTGACCGTCTGCGGGTCGCGGAAGCCGATCAGCCCGGTCTCGGGCAGCGGATTGACCGCGATCACCTTGGCGCCGTGGGCTTTCGCCTCGCCGAGCGCCGAGAGCATGCGCGGATGGTTCGTGCCGGGGTTCTGGCCCGCCACGATGATCAGATCGGCCTTCTTGAAGTCGTCGATCGTGACCGAGCCCTTGCCGATGCCGATCGACGCGGTCAGGGCGGTGCCCGAGGACTCGTGGCACATGTTCGAGCAGTCGGGCAGATTGTTGGTGCCGAAGCTGCGCACCAGCAGCTGGTACAGGAACGCGGTCTCGTTGGCCGTGCGGCCCGAGGTGTAGAACACCGCCTCGTCGGGGGAATCGAGGCCGTTCAGCGCGTCGGCGACGATGCGGTACGCCTCGTCCCAGGCGATCGGCGAATAGTGGGTGTCGCCGGGGCGCAACACCATTGGATGCGTGAGCCGGCCCTGCTGGCCGAGCCAGTAGCCCGACTTGCCGGACAGCTCCGCGATCGAATGCGCGGCGAAGAACTCCGGGGTGACGGTGCGCAGCGTCGCCTCCTCGGCGACGGCCTTGGCCCCGTTCTCGCAGAACTCCGCGGGGCGGCGGCGGCCCGTCGGCTCGGGCCAGGCACAGCCGGGGCAGTCGAAACCGTGTCGCTGATTGACCCTGGCCAGCGTGCGCGCGGTGCGCACCACGCCCATTTCCTCGACCGCGTGCTCGAGCGCGATCGCCACCGCCGGGAAGCCCGCGGCCTCGGTTTTCGGCGGTGTGACGGTCAGCGCGGCCTCATCGATGTCCTTTTTCGGCGCGGCACGATGCATGGCGACCATTCTCCTCTGCGGCACGGCGATGGACCGGTCAGGTCCTACGCATCGTATGCCGGGCCGCCCGGGCGGTCCCGGCCGAGATCACGTGTGTCCGGCGAAGACGGCCGCGAGTTCGTGCCGGGAGGTGAGCCCGAGTTTCGGATAGGCGTTGGACAGGTGATAGCCGACGGTGCGCGGGCTCAGGAACAGCTGTGCGGCAATGTCCTTGTTGGACAGGCCGGTCGCGGCCAGCTGTGCGGTCTGCAGCTCCTGCGGGGTGAGGCGGGTGAGCAGGTCGCCGCCGGATTCGGTGGCGCGGGTTTCGCCGGTGGCCCGGAGTTCGGTTTCCGCGCGCTCGGCCCAGGACAGCGCCCCGAGGTGGCGGAAGGTCTCCGCGGCGGTGCGCAGCGGGCCGCGGGCGTCGGCGCGGCGCTGCCTGCGGCGCAGCCATTCGCCGTAGAGCAGTTCGGTGCGGGCGCGATCGAAGGCGAACTCGGTGTCCCGCCGATGGGCCGCCAGCGCCGCGGTGAAATGCGGTTCGGCCGCGTCGTCGGCCGCCAGCAGGGCGGCGCAGCGCAGCGAAATCGCCTGTATCCAGGGCTGATCGATGTGATCGGACCATTCGCGGTACCAGGCGTACGGTGCGCGGGCCTGCTCGAGCCGGTCCGTGCGGTGCGCGGCTTCGACCAGGTCGGGGATGCTGGCGATGGCGCCGTGCCGGTTCGCGCCCGCGAGCAGGGCGGTGAGCCGGTCCACGGCCGCATCGGGGCGGCCCAGCCCCAGGTCGAGCAGGCTCAACGCCGCGGCCGCGTGCACGCTGCTGGGCGCGATGTCGCGGGCGAGCGGTGCGGCGGCGTACTCGTGACAGGCCTGTTCGTCGCCGCGGATCGCCGCGAGCAGGGCCAGGGTGGCGGACTGGTAGACCTCGATGGCGCGCTGACCGGTTTCCCGGGCCAGGCGCAGGCCCTCGTTGGCGGCGGTGCAGGCCGCGGTGGGGTGGCCCAGGAGCAGTTCGGTGCGGGCCTGCCAGCGCAGCGCGTGCGTAAGCACCCCGATCGCGCCGCGCCGGCGGCAGTCGGCGGCCAGGGCGGCGGCGATGTCCCGGGCGGCCGCGGGGTCGGCGAACAGCACGTGCCAGTGCGCCATCTGCACCCGCTCGGCGAGCTGGTCGGGATCGACGGTGTCGAGCAGGAAGCGCAGTGCGGCAATGCCTTCGGCGCGCTGCGCGCCCGGATTGAGGACCGCGACCAGATCGGCGAGGGCGCGCACCCGGGCGGCGTTGGGCACCGCGAGCGCCTCGGCGCGCTCGGCCGTCAGCGTCACGGCCGGCAGATCGCCCGCGCCCCAGGCCGCGCGGGCGGCCTGGAACAGCAGGTGACCGGCCAGCGCCGGATCCCGGTCGATCACGAATCCGGCCGCGGCGCCGGAGGATCGGTAGGCCTCGCGCGGCTCGTCCTGCTCCAGCGCGATCTCCGCGCGCAGGGCCGTGAGTGCGCCGAGCGCGGCCGGATCGGTGGTCAGCGCCATGGCTTCGTCGGCTGTCGCGGCGGCCTCGGTGAGCAGTCCGGCCTCCACCAGCGCCTCGGCCGCGACGGTCAGGCGCCGCCCGCGAGCGCGGGGGTCCGGGCTCAGCTCGGCCGCGCGCCGGGCCGCGCCGGCGACCTCGCTCAGCCCGCCCCGCCGCCCGGCCCGCTCGGCGGCCGCCTCCAGGGCGAGCGCCACGGCCTCGTCCGGCCCGGTGGCCGCGGCCGCGCTGTGCCAGGCCCACCGGTCCTCGCATCCGGGCCCGGCGAACTCGGCCGCCAGCGCCCGATGGGCCTCGCGGACCCGTGCGGGCTGTGCCGAATCCAGCGCCGCGGCCCGGATCAGCGGATGCGCGAAGGTGATTCGCCCGTCGCGCAACCGCAGCAGCCCGGCGGATTCGGCCCGCGCGAGGTCCGCCTCGGCCCGCGCGAGGTCCGCCTCGGCCCGCGCGAGGTCCGTTTCGGCCCGCGCCATATCCGCTTCGGTTCGTGCCGGATTTGCTTCGGTTCGTTCCTGGTCCGCTTCGGCCCGCGCCGGATCCGTCTCGGTGGCGCCGGTCGCGCGCTGCCTTCCGGTACCGAGCGCGAAGCCCTCAGTTGCGTGCGAAATCGCTTCGGCGGCGGGGGTATCCGTCTCGGTGGAAGCCACCGGGGCGGGCGGATGAGTCGGCAGCCACGGACTCGGCCCGTGCGCTTCGGTGGGTGCTGCCGTGCCGACGGGTACCGCGGTGTCGATCGGTCGCTCATCGGAGTCGGTCATGGCACCGAGGGCGCGGGCCGATCGTTCATCGGAGCCGGCCACGGCGTCGAGGGCGCGGGCCGGGTGTTCGGCGGCGGTGTTCAGGCGGCGGGTGGCGGCCAGGATCACGGCGGTGTCGCCGGAACTGTCGGTGGCGGCCACCAGCAGCAGGGTGCGGGTGGGGGCGGGGAGCTGGGCGATCCGGTCGGTGAAGGCGCGCTGGATGCGGGTGGGGATGGGCGCGGTGTGCTGGAACGGGGAGGCGTAGCGGCTCTCGGCGCGCTGGACGGTCGGCAGCACGCGCAGTGCGAGCGGGTTGCCGTGGGATTCGCGCAGCAGCCATTCGGTGGCGGCGGGCGGCAGCGTGCCGTGCGCGGCGGTGAGCAGCTCCAGCGCGGCGGTGGCGTCCAGGCCGGTGAGAGTCAGTGTGGTGGCGGGCAATTCGCCGAGTTCGGGGAGGAGGTCGTCGCGCACGGCGAACACCAGCAGCAGGCGTTCGGCGTCGAGGCGGCGGGCCACGAACTCGAGGGTCCGCAGGGTGGCGCGATCCAGCCACTGGGCGTCGTCGATCAGGCACAGCAGGGGAGCGTCCTCGGCCAGTTCGGCGAGCAGGGTGAGGGTCGCGACCCCGACCAGGAAGCGTTGCGGTGCAACCGATTCACCCGAGTCCAGGGCCGCGCGCAGCGCCTGCGCCTGTGCTTCGGGGAGCCGGTCCAGCCCGGCGCGGGCGCGGCCGAGCAGCAGGTGCAGCCCGGCGAAGGCCAATTCGGACTCGGTCTCGGTGCCGGTGACGCGCAAGACGTGGAAGCCGGCGGCCAGTTCCGTGGCGCGTTCGAGCAGTTCGGATTTCCCGACGCCCGCCTCGCCGCGCAGCACCGTCACGCCCGCGCGCCCGCGCTCCGCCCCGGCCAGTTGACCGGCCAGGACGGAGAGCTCGGGAGCGCGGCCGTAGAACACCCCGCGACACTATCGAATTCGGATACGTGACCCGCGACACATCACGCGCCGTAGGGCCGCAGGGCGCGGGCCTCGCGCAAAGCCTCACCCCACCAGGCGATCTGGTCGAGCATGGTTTTCGCGGCGGCCGCGGCGGCCGGGTCCAGGGCCGCGCCGTCGGGGCCGAAGCGCTCCCACGCGCCGTGGAAGCTGACGGTGTCGCGCACCGTCACCGCGTGCAGCTCGGCGAACACCGGGCGCAGGTGCTCGACCGAGCGCAGACCGCCGGCGAGGCCGCCGTACGACACGAAGCCCACCGGCTTGGCCTGCCACTGGGTGTAGTGCCAGTCGATGAGGACCTTGAGCGAGGCCGGATAGCTGTGGTTGTACTCGGGCGTGACGATGACGAACGCGTCCGCCGCGTCGAGCCGATCGGTGAGCGGCTGCATGGCGGGATCGGGGTTGTTGCGCAGCACCGCGTCCAGGGGCTGCTCGGCCAGGTCGATCACGTCGACCTCGAAATCGCCGTGCGCGGTGGATTCACCGGCGAACCAGTGCGCGGCCGTGGGGCCGAAGCGGCCTTCGCGGGTGCTGCCGATGATGACGGCCAGGCGCAGGGGAGTGCTGGACATGATGACCTCCGGGGATCGGCGGCGGCTGGAATCGCCGCTCGGTGACGTCCTGAACGCTATGGGCGGCCGGTGGTCGCTCGCCTCTGTCGATGTACCTGGTTCGGTCTGTCGATGTACCTGGTTCGGGCGGGGGCCGATACCTGGGCGGCCCGGCCCGGCACACCCTGGTCATTCGACAGAGGCGGCCCGGACCCGGCGATTCCTAACGTTCTCGGTATGAAGACGACCTTCCGGACCCGCGGCCCAGTGGCTCGGGCACAAGCCGCCCCGGGCGGGGCACATACCGCGACCATCGACACCGCCGCGCCGGTGGGGAGTACGTCTGCGTCGACAGGGAGTACCGCTGCATCGGCGGGAAGTACTGCTGCGTCGGCGGGAAGTACTGCTGCGCCGGCGGGAAGTACTGCTGCGTCGGCGGGAAGTACTGCTGCGTCGGCGGGAAGTACTGCTGAGTCGGCAGGGACCACCGCTGTGTCGTCGGAGAGTACTGCTGTGTCGGCGGGGAGTACCGCTGCGTTGGCGGGGAGTGCTGCTGCGTCGGCCGGTACGACTGCCGTGCGCACCGCGAGTCTGGCCGCGACTGCCGCCGTGGTGATCACCGCCTCGATCATGACGGTGCTGGACATGACCATCGTCAACGTGGCGCTCAACATTCTGGCGACCACGTTCGAGACCTCGCTGGCCACGATCGCGTGGGTGGCGACCGCCTACACCCTCGCGCTGGCCACGGTGATCCCGGTAACCGCCTGGGCCATCGGCAGATTCGGCGCCAAGCGGCTGTACCTGGGCGCGATCGCGCTGTTCGCGTTCGGCTCCCTGCTGACCGGGCTGGCGTGGAACGTGCCCTCGCTCATCGGGTTCCGGATCGTGCAGGGGCTGGGCGGGGGCATGATCATGCCGATCGGCATGACGATCATGATGCGGGCCGCGGACCCGGCGCGCATGGGGCGGACCATGGCGCTCATGGGAATTCCGGTGCTGGTGGGGCCGCTGGCCGGACCGGTGCTGGGCGGCTGGCTGATCGATCAGGCGAGCTGGCGCTGGCTGTTCCTGATCAATCTGCCGGTGGCGGCGGTCGCTCTCCTGGGAGCGCGGCGCGTGCTGGCCGGCGACCCGCCCGCACCGGCCGCGAAGCTGGATCTGCCCGGGCTGCTGCTGTTGTCGCCGGGTCTGGCCGCGCTCATCTACGGCGTGGCCACCGGCGGTGAGCACGGCGACTTCACCGCGCTCTCGGCGCTGCTGCCCACCGCGGCCGGCGTCGCGCTCATCGCGGGGTTCGTGATCCGCTCGCGGCGGGTGCCGCGACCGCTCATCGACCTGGACCTGTTCCGGCACGGGCCGTTCCGTTCCGCGGCGCTGACCCTCGGGCTGTTCAACGCCGCCTACTTCGGCTCGATGATGCTCGGGCCGCTGTACTGGCAGGTGGTGCGCGGGCAGGGGGCGACCGAGGCCGGGATCCTCGGGATCCCGCAGGTGCTGGCGACCGGGATCACCATGCAGATCGCGGGGCGGCTGGTGGATCGCATGCCGCCGCGCAGGCTCGTGCTCGGTGGAATCACCGTGGCCGCCACCGGATTCGCGGCCATGACAACGCAGATCCACGCCGACACCGAATACTGGCGGATCGCGCTGGCCGGGGTGGTCATGGGCATCGGCGTCGGCGCGACGATCATGCCTACGATCACCACCGCCACCAGGTCGCTGCCGTCCGCGCAGATCCCGGCCGCCAGCACCGCCGTCAGCATCGTGCAGCAGATAGCGGCCTCGATCGGCGCGGCGCTGATCTCGGTGCTGCTGAGCAACGCGCTGGTGCGCGAGGTGCCCGGGGCGGGCCTGGACACGCTGGCGCACAGGGTTTCCGGCGACCCCGCTGATCTCGCGGAAACCCTGGCAGGCGCCTTCCGGAGCACCTACGGCTGGGCGGTGCTGGTTCTGACGCTGGCGTTGCTCCCGGCGCTGCTGCTGCCCCGCGGGCGCGCCGCGGGGAAAGCGGAGGAGGCCGCCGCGCGATGACGGTCCGTGGACCGCGGGCCGAGTGGAGATGACCGCGCCGTCCCCCCGAACTTGGGGGCGGAGATCCGGGCCCGGTGTGTGAACGCGCACCGGGTCTTTCGCGATTCATGAGCACGGACTCGAGCGGACGGCTGCCGGGTTCACATGCTGTTCGGGCTCGGGAACCGGTGTGTAACGCCCGGGTGAGAAGACGCCGCGGTCGTGCTCTCGGGCCTTACCATCGAACCAGCGAGGTTACGCCGGATGGACATACGCGAATATTTCGGTCCGCCCGCCGGAGCAGGTTTCCGGTACGTGAAAGCCGCACGCCTCGCACGCGTTTCGAACCACGCACGCCGAGTCCTCGCCATCGTGGTCGCACTCCTGGTCATCGGCGTGACAGGCGGTCTCGGGACTGCTGATCCGGCTCCCGCCGCCGCGCTGCCCGCGACGCTCGCCGGGTCACCCCTGCTCATTTCGTCGCCGTTCCTCGCCGAAATGCCGCTCGCCCAGCGTGATCCGGCCGTCACCGATACGAGCGAGCCCGCCCCGGCCGAACCTCCCGGCGTCGCGGGCGGGGACTGCGGCGGAACGGGATGCGGGGGCGGCACCCACGACGGTGGGGGCACACAGGACGGTGGGGGCACACAGGACGGCGGGGGTACCCAGGGCGGCGGGACCGACCGCTGCTTCGACAGCGGTGGCTGCGGCAAACCGGGCGAGTACTGCGCCGACGGCACGGTGAAGCCCGCCACCGGCTGCCCGGTCACGAAACCGGAGCCCAAGTATTGCCCCGACGGCTCGCTGCAACCCGACAGCGGAATCTGCCCTGCCACCACATGTCCGGACGGTTCGGCCAAACCGAGCGGCGGTGAGTGCCCGGCGACGACATGTCCGGACGGTTCGGCCAAGCCGCGCAGCGGCAAGTGCCCCGCCACCACGTGCCCGGACGGTTCGACGAAACCGAGCGGCGGTGAGTGCCCCGCGACGACCTGCCCCGACGGTTCGACGAAACCTGCGAGCGGGGAATGCCCGGCGACGACGTGTCCCGATGGTTCGGTCAAACCGGCGAGCGGTAAGTGCCCGGCTACAACGTGTCCCGATGGTTCGGCCAAGCCGAGCGGCGGCGAGTGCCCCGCGACGACGTGTCCGGACGGTTCGACGAAACCGGCGAGTGGTGAGTGCCCGGCGACGACGTGTCCCGATGGTTCGGCCAAACCGAGTAGCGGCAAATGCCCCGCCACAACATGTCCGGACGGATCCGCCGCACCCACCGGTGGTGATTGCCCGGCGGGAAAGTGTCCCGACGGGTCGGCTCGTCCGGCCGACGGGCAGTGCCGGGTGGACGCCGGGAGCGGCGGGGGCAACCCCGGATCCGGTGGTGGGCGGCCCGATTCGGGGCCGGGCGTGACCACCGAACCGGGCGTGACGCCCGAACCGGATCCGGTCCCGGCCACGCCGGAGCCGGGCGCGGGCAATCCGACCACCACCGGTGGATCGAATGACGTATTCCCGGCGGGCACCGGTTTGGAGTTGAATCCGCCCGCGGTGTCGCCGGGTGCGCCGGTGGCCGTGGCCGGGCGCGGCTGCGATCCCGGTGCGCGGGTGCAGGTTTCGATCGGCGGCGCGGCCGTCGCCGATACCCGCGCCCGGGCCGACGGCGGCTTCGACACGACCCTGACCACCGGCACCACCGAGATCGGCCACCACGACGTGACCGCCGAATGCGGCCCCAAACTGGCGGCCGCACTGGACGTGGTGCTGGTCAGCGAGGTCGGGGGCGGCGCGGCGACCGCGACCGTCCTGCTGTTCTTCCTGCTCATCGGCGGCTGGTTCTACGGCCACCGCCTGGTATCCCATCTGCCCGCCCGGAGGCCCCGATGACCAGTCTTCGCCTCGCCCCCGCCGCGGCCGTCCTGCTGTGCCTGGCGGCCTGGTTCGCGATCGCGCCCGCCGTCGCGGCCGGTCCGGTCCGCGCCACGGCGACCGTCGACGGACGGGACATCGCGGGCGCGAACGCCCGGGACCCGGTGCGATTGGAGCCGTCGACAGTGGCGCTGGTGGTCGTGGAGGTCACGAACGAGTCCGCGGATCCGGTGACCGTGCGGCGCGTGGACCTCACCGGTCACGTGCTGGGCCTGAACTTCTTCTCGTACTCGACCTCGGTCGAATTGACGGTGGCCGCGGGCGCGACCGGCAAGCTCACCTACCGGCTCGATCCCGCCGGACTGGGCGGGCAGGCCACCGG
This sequence comes from Nocardia sp. NPDC005978, assembly GCF_040614455.1. Lineage (NCBI taxonomy): Bacteria > Bacillati > Actinomycetota > Actinomycetes > Mycobacteriales > Nocardiaceae > Nocardia > Nocardia sp. NPDC005978. Next base: position 15,622 of record NZ_JBEXUS010000089.1, on the reverse strand, counting down.
ACTCATCGGCTCGGACATCACGGTCATCGGCGCGGACGGCGAACCCGTCGCGACCGTGCCCACCGTTGTCGACGTTCGCGGCTCGCTGGTATCGGTGTACGGCCTGTTCGGGATCATCCTGACGGTGCTGACCCTGCTCGCGATCGCCGACGCGGCACTGAGCGTGGCGCGGCACCGGCTCGCGGCCAACCGCTGGCAGCGCGGACTGCGGGTGCTCGCGCCGGGCATCGGGCTCGGGCTGATGATCGGCTTCACCGCCTCCATCGCGCGCTGGTGGGTGCCGGCCACCTCGCTGTGGCTGGCCCTGGCCGGCGTCACCGCCACGATCTTCTTTCTCGCGGGCTACTTCTCGCCGACCCCGCGCCGCCCCGACTACCTCGGATTGGACGCGGAGGATCTGGCCGCAGCCCGCGAGCTCGACGCCCAGGGTTTCACCGCCGACGCGTCCGGCCGAGATTCGGCGACCGTGTCCGGCCGAGATTCATCGCCGGCGTCAGTCCGAGATTCGGCGCCCGCGTTCGGCCGCAATCAGGCCGCCGCGGGCGGTTACGACGCGCGCGGTTACGCCGCGGGCGGTCATGACGGGGGCGGGTACGACGCGCGATTCGCCTCCGTGGGAGCGGGATTCGCTTCCGGACCCCGGGCCGACGACGGTCGGGAGACGGAATTGCTCGGCGGCGGGCAAGGACGTGTCGCCCCGGGAACGGAGGCGGGGTTCGCCGATGGGCCGCTGCCCGGTGGATCCGAGGAGTCTTCGCCCGGTCGCTCCGGCGGCCCGATTCCCGCCGAGTTCGACAATGCTCCCGTGGCCCGCCCACTCGCCTGGTCGACAGAACCGGGCGTGGGTCCCGGCGGTGGCCCACCGGCCCCGCCCCGGCGGTGGGGTTGGCAACCGGCGCCGAACGACGAACCGACGCAGGTGGTGAGCTCGCGACCCGTACTCCCCAAGCCCGCTGCGGAACAGCTGGATTCGGCAGCGCCCACCGGCACGGCGGCCTTCGATCCACGGAAACCTGCTGTCGTGCGGCCGGATTCGTTCGACGAAACGGGCGAGACGACAGTCGGCCGGAGCGAGCGGCAGCCGGACGCCGCCGCGTCGGCCGCGCGGGATGCGGGCCGCACCCCCGATACCGGCGACGAGCCGACACAGGTGGTCGGACAGCCGCTCGACGTGCGTAAACCTGCTGTCGTGCAGCCGGACTCGTTCGGTGCCGAGGGTGAGACGACGATCGGCCGGAGCGATCAGCACGGCTACGCCGGCGACCCGGCCCACCTCGGCGATCACGGGTCGAACGCGCGAGGTGTAGCCCGCGCAGCCGGCCCCGGCGACGAGTCGGTCGGGCGGGATGCGAGCAACGCCACCGATCCCGCCGATGAGCCCACGATCCGCACCTCGCCGCGCATCCAGCGCTTCCGGCCCGGCGGAGTGGCCGGATGAGCGTGCGGGATCTGAAGCAGGGCGACATCGCCCGGGTGCGTGCGGCGCTGCCCGGGTACGAGGTGGGCGGGCAGATCGGGCGCGGCGGGTGCGGGGTGGTGCTGGCGGGCACGCATCGGGGGCTGGCGCGGCGGGTGGCGATCAAACAGATCCCGCCGCAGTTCGCCGGCGACACCCAGGTGCGGCGGCGGTTCGTGGCGGAGGCGCGCGTGATGGCCGCGCTGGATCATCCGCACGTGGTGCCGGTCTACGACTACATCGAGCACGAGGACATGTGCCTGCTCGTGCTGGAGTTCCTGCCCGGCGGCACGGTCGAGAATCGTTTCGTCACGGCGGGTTTCGAGGCCACCGCCGCGGTCGCGGTGGCGCTGGCCTGCGCGGCGGGGCTGGACGCGGCGCACCGGCACGGTATCTTGCACCGCGACGTGAAGCCGTCGAACCTGATGTTCGCGGCCAACGGCACGCTAAAACTCACCGACTTCGGCATCGCCAAGATCGTCGGCGGGGAGGAGACGCTGGTGACGCGGGCGGGCGACATCGTCGGCACCCCGTCCTACATCGCGCCGGAACAGGTTCGCGGCGAGTCGCTTTCCCCCTCGACGGACGTCTACGCCCTGGCGACCATGCTCTACCAGCTGCTCTCGGGCGTCCTGCCGTTCCCACCCGGCACCGACGCCATCGCCATGCTCTTCGCCCACGCCTACGGCGACCCGATCCCCCTCACCCACGTGGCCCCCGCCGTCCCGCAACCGATCGCCGACGCCGTGATGCGGGGCCTGGCCTCCGACCCCGCCGACCGCTTCGACACCGCCGAGTCCTTCGGCATAGCCCTGGCCGAGCCCGCGGCCCACTGCTGGGGCGCCCACTGGCTGACCCCCGTGGGCATCCCCCTGATCGGCGCGGACACCATCGTCGCCGCGGCCACCGGCGGCCGCCTCCGCCCACCCACCCTGCCCGCCGCACCCCCGCCCACCCTGCTCAATCCCGCGACGCCCCCGCGCCCCCACACCCCGCCGGTAACCGGCCCCGGTGCGCAAGGCCCCTACCCCAGGCAGGGTGGAGCTCCCTCCGGGCCGCAGGGCGCGCACCCCAGCTCGGAGGGCGCACGTCCCGGTCGGCAGGGCACACATGCGGGATCGCAGGGCGCCCGTCCCAGCGCGGGCGGGGCGAACGCCGGCCCGAAAATCGGCCCCCCGGAACACAACTCACCTCCGGCCCCGACGATGCTCAATCCGGCGACCCAGCCCGGCCCGCACGGTGCGGTTTATGGCCCGGGGACCGGGGCAGACCGCACCCGCGATTCCGCACCGTCCGCCGAGCCCGAAACCAGAGCCCTCCAGCAGAATTCACCCCCGGCGGCGACCGTGCTCAATCCCGCCGTCACGTCCGAACCGACACGGGGTGCCGCGCCACAGTTCCCGTCCCCGCGTGTAGCCCCGGGAGCCGGTCTCCCCGGCGAACCGCCGACGAGGGTCCTGCGGCAGGACCCGGGTGCCGTGCCGACCACGGTCAATCCCGCGACCCCGCCTCGCCCGTACGGTTCGGTGCCGAACCCGCCCGCGTCTGGCCGAGGCCAGGGGCCGTCCGATCGCGGACCGCGTAGCGACCCGAAACAACCTCTGCCGCCGCATCGTTCGTCGGCTGCGGAGACGATGCTCAACCCGGCGGCCGCACGCGGAGGGGATTCATCGGGCGGGGCTGAGGATCCTGCGCGGCGGGGCTTCTCGCACGGCTCTTCCGGTGACGCGGAGACTCGGCTCGATCCGGCGGGGCCTTCGGTGCACGGTGGATCGAATGCCGCAGGGGCAGGGGGTTTCGGAACGCGGTCGCCCGCGGGGCACTCGCCGCAGCAGGGCGCCGCGCGAGTCCGGCCGCCCGCGGGGTTCAGTCCCGCCGCGGGACAGCCCGATCCGCGGGCAGCTGGTCCGGGTGTGCGGACCGGGCGGCCCTGGGATCCCCGGCAGGCCGGTGACCCCGCGGGGTTCGGGCGGCCCGGTCAAGGAGGCGGTCCGCAGCCCATTCCCGGTGCCGGAAGCGGTGAGCCGCGGCAGCGGCCACCGGTGTCGTCGCCGGAGACCGTGGTGCGGCCCGCCACCCCGCTGTGGCCGGGGCGGCGGGACGACGATCGGGAGCAGCGGGGGGCGACCACGTGGCGGGACGACGATCGGGAGCAGCGGGGGGCGACCACGTGGCGGGACGACGATCGGGAGCAGCGGGGGGCGACCACGTGGCGGGACGACGATCGGGT
>NZ_JBEXUS010000089.1:0-11839 GCF_040614455.1 Nocardia sp. NPDC005978 | reverse complement strand
GGAGCAGCAGGGGCCCACCACGCGGCGGAAGGACGACCCCGAGCAGCGGGTGCCGACCGTGCGGCGGGACGGGTCCGGCAGCAGCGGGGGAACGTCCGGGGCACAGCGGGTTTCGCCGCCACCGGCGCAGCCGGCGCGGGTCGGGTGGAGCGCGGTGAGCATGGTGCGGGTGCGGCCGCTCGAACCGATTGCGGGGGGCGGGGTTCGGCTGGTCGACGTCGACCGGAACGAGCTGGTGCCCGTGCAGCGGGTGGTGAATCTGAAACCGGCTCGGGTGCCGTTGATTTCGGCGGGAGTGCTGGCCGCGCTGGTCGCGGGGACGGCGGTGCTCGGGCTCGGTGGTGCGCCGGAGCGGAATCTGCCCGTGCAGGGGACGGTTCGGATCGCGGGGATGGACCCGGCGGTGGCGCGGGCCGTCGAGGTGGATCTGTCCGCGCCGGTGCCCATCGAGATCAGCGGTGTCGACGCCGACGCGGCGCGCCTGTCGGTGCGGCTGCCGGGTGCGAGCGTCGGCGGGAGTGCGACACCGCTGGGTGCGGGCGGGGCGGGCAAGCTGCCGCCACCGGTCAACGGGTACGTGCTCGCCGGGGATCTCACGGCGGAACTCACCCTGTCCCGCAACGGGTCCGAGGTCGCCGCCTATCGGTTCGGCGTGCACACCGCCCAGCGCGGGACCACGACCGTGACCGCCGCCGTTCTCGTGCTGCTGACCCTGTTCGCCGCGGCCTACACCGAGTCCAACGCCCGCACCCTGCGGCGCGGGAGCGCCCGCTTCGCCGCCACCATCGGACTCACGGTCAGCACCGGCCTGCTCGGTGTCGCGGCGTCCGGGGCGTCCTGGCTCCTGCTCGGCCACGAGCCCACGGTGCCCGGGCTCGTCGCTGCCACCGCACTCGCCGCCGCCGCGGGCGCCGTGGCCTCGATCGGCCTGCGCCGCATGGGAAAGCGCTTCCGCTACATCCGTGTCCTACGCCTGCGGGAACGGGCATGAGCGCCCGTACCCGCGCCCGGCGCGCCGGGCCGTGCCGTCGGCCGGGCTCACCGAACATGCCGACCGATCCGCGTTGCGCCCGCGTGGCCGGTGGCTCGCGTTGTGCTCGCGTGCACGGGACCGATTCGCCGCGCGGGTAGCGCTCGCGCGCTCTTCATCGATATACCCACGACGCCCCGAGCGGCGTCCGCGTGGAGGGGAGGCACGGTGACGGCAGGGGAGCCACTGATCGAGATCCGGGAGTTCGGCCGGCCCGCGCGGCGGCGGCAGCTGGCCGGGCCGCTGATCTTCGGGCGCGGCGGGAACAGCGAAATCCTGTCCGACAGCGAGGTTTCCCGGCAGCACCTGCGCCTGGTGCCCACGCCCACCGCCCTGTCGGTGGTCGATCTGGGCAGCCGGAACGGCACCACGGTCAACGGGGTCACGCTGTCCGGGCGGCACGTGCTGGCGGTCGGCGACGTCGTGCGCCTGGGCCGCACCGAGATCATCGTGCTGCGCGCGCCCGATCCCGGTGCGCCACCGGAGATCGGCGTGGACACCCACGTTCCGGCCGCGGGCCACGTCGTCCCACCGCCGCCGGGCGAACGGCGGGTGAGCACCGCCGTCGCGCTGGCCGAGCGCATCCTCGACATCGACGCCACTGGCACGCGCAACATGTTCCCCACCTTCCCCGAAATGCCCGCGCGACTTCCGCTGCGCGCCTGGCAGGTCGCCCGCGCGATCAGCGTGACCGCCTACCTAGCGCTCGTTCTCACCCTCTTCCTCGACCCCACCACCGGGCTGCTGCTCTTCTTCGGCGTGCTCGTCCCACTGCTGCCCGGCCTGTTCCTGCTCGCCCCGGGCCTGTGGCGCAACACCTGCCCGCTGGCCGCGATCAATCAGGCCCCCAGGCTCTTCGGGATCGGCCGCGCCGCCACCCCACCCCGATGGATGCAGCGGTACGGCTATCTCGTGGCGGTCGCCCTGTTCTTCGGCATCGCGGGCTCGCGGCTGGCGGGACTGGACCGCAGCGGCGTGGCCACCGGCTGCGTGCTGCTGGCCGTGGCGGTCGCGGCCGGGAGCGGCGGGCTGGCCTTCAAAGGCAAGAGCGGGTGGTGCAGCAGCATCTGCCCGCTCTTCCCGGTGCAGCGCGCCTACGGTCAGACGCCGTTCGTCACCGTGCCCAACAATCACTGCGAGCCGTGCGTCGGCTGCGCGAAGAACTGCTTCGACTTCACACCGCGCGCCGCCTACCAGGCCGATCTCGACGACCCGGATCCCGCATGGAGTTCGGCGCGCAAGCTCTTCGCCGCCGCGCTGCCCGGCTTCGTCCTCGGATTCTTCATTCTCGCAGGCAGTTCGGGCCTGAGTGTGGCGCAGCGCTACGAACTGCTGGCGCTGTTCCTGCTGGCGGCGGTGGGCGTGTTCTTCGTGCTGGAGTCCACCACCGCCGTCGGCGTCCGCATGCTGGCGGCCGGCTACGCGGCGGCGGCGCTGAACTTCTTCTACTGGTTCGCCGGACCGGTCCTGTTCGCCGCGCTGGGCACCCTCACCGGGGTGAGCGCGCCGTGGCTGCGCTGGCCGCTCAGCCTGCTGGTGCTGGTGGCGAGCCTGCTGTTCCTGGCGCGCACCCGGGTCAGCGAACTGCAGTACGCGCGCGCCACCGGGGACCGCGACGAACCGGTGCTGCTGCCCTTCCCGCGCCCCCGCGCCGCCGCCGAGAGTCCCACCGCGGTAGCGGCTTCGGTGGTCTTCGAACCCGGCGGCGGCCGGGTCGAGGCCGATGCCGGCATGAGTCTGCTCGACTGCGCCGAACGCGCGAATCTGCCGCTGGAGGCGGGCTGCCGGATGGGTGTCTGCGGCGCGGACCCGGTGGCCGTGCTCGCCGGCGCGGAATCGCTCGGCCCGGCCGGTGGTGAGGAGCGAAACACGCTGCGGCGATTGGGTTTCGCTGAGAACACGCGCATGGCCTGCGCGGCCCGGGTGCGGGGCGGTGAGGTGCGGGTGTCGCTGACCCCGCAGCCCGGCAGCGGAAACGGCAGCGCCACGGGTCATTTCGACCGATCGATCGTCAGCGTGGTGATCGTCGGCAACGGCATCGCCGGGGTCACCGCCGCGGACTTCATCCGGCGCGGGCATCCGGACTGCGAAATCCACCTCGTCGGGCGCGAATCGCACGACTTCTACAACCGCATGGGCATCTCCCGCCTGGTCTACGGGCGCTCGGCCATGCAGGGTCTGCACCTGCTCCCCGAACAGTGGTACGCCGATCACCAGGTCACCGCCTGGCTCAATACCCTTGCCGCCCGGCTCGATACCCGCGCCCAGCGGGTTCATCTGGGCACCGGCGATGTGCTGCCGTACGACCGGCTGGTGCTGGCCATGGGCGCGAGCGCGGCCGCCCCGCCCATCGAGGGACTGCACCGGCCCGGCAGCTTCGTCCTGCGGGAAGCCGCGGACGCCCTGCGCATTCGCGCCTACGCCCAGCGGCACGGCAGTGCGCGAGCGCTGGTCGCCGGCGGCGGTCTGCTCGGCCTGGAAGCCGCCTACGCGCTGCACCAGCTCGGGTTGCGCGTCACCGTCCTCGAACGCGGCGCCCGGCTGCTGGGTAAGCAACTCGATTCGCGCTGCTCGGAGCTGGTCCTGGCGCATTTCACCCGGCTCGGCATCGACGTCGCGCGCGGGGCCGAAACCGCCCGGCTGCTGGGCGAACCCGGCGTGCGCGCCGCGGTGCTGACCGACGGCCGCACCCTGCCCTGCGACCTGTTCCTGGCCGCCACCGGCATTCGCCCGAACATCGAACTGGCCCGCCGGGCCGGGCTCCCGGTGTCCCGCGGCATCCTGGTCGACGACCGCATGCGCACCGCAGCCCCGCACGTGTACGCCGCCGGCGACGTCGCCGAACATCGGGACCGCGTCCCCGGCCTGTGGCCGATCGCCGCCGAACAGGCGCAGGCCGCCGCCGTGAATGCCCTGGGCGGCAATCAGATCCTGACCGCCGAACTCCCCGCCACCCTCCTCAAGGGTGTCGGCCTGGAACTGTTCGCCATCGGCCGCACCACCCCCGCCCCCGGCGACGAACTGATCGTCGCCGAGAACCCCGCCGCCCCCTCCTACCGCTCGCTCACGCTCTCCCTGGGCCGCTGCGTAGGCGCGACGATCCTCGGCCACCACCCCGCCGACGTGGCCGCCGCCGAATCCGCCGTCCGCGCCCGGGCCCCCTTCCCGCCCCACCTCCGCAACTCGCTGCGCGCAGGCGACTGGACCCCCTTGTCCTCGATTGCGCCCGCCTGACCCACAGGGTCCAGAACACACCACGAGTTCGACAGAGCCGCAACCGAATCCCTGCACCAGACGGTGGCCACCCGACTTCAGCGCGGGTCCTCACTCTCGGCACCGTGGAGGCCGAATGCCTCGGGCCGACGTGAGCGGCGGGTAGGTCAGCGGCGGGGCTGTTCGGGGCGGTAGGTCAGGATCCGGGCGCCTATTCGGAGACTCCAGCCGGGTTTCAGTTCGTGGGGGCGCTGGCCGACGCGGATCCAGTCCTGGGCGCCGGGGGCTGCCACGTAGGTGCCGCCGGGGGTGGCCGCGTCTCGGATCAGGACGATGCCGTTCTCGATGAAAACGTAGGCGTGGACGCGGGATACGTGCCGATCGCGGGGGATCACGATGGGGGAGGAGGCGGCCCGGCGGACCGACTCGTCGATCAGTGGATCGCGGCCGATCACGTACGGGCGGTCCAGGGGATAGATCGCGCCGTCCGCGGTGGTGAGCGCACCGCCCACCGGGCCGAGGGCGCTCGTTTCCGGCGGCACCGGATCGCGGCCGCCCGCGCGTTCGGTGGCCGCGGGCTCCGCGGCCGCCGCCTCGGCGTCGAACGCCGCGGTCGGAGGCTGGTCGGCGGGGTCCGGGCGCGTGGGCTCCGGCCCGCCCGGGCGTCGCGCTGCCGCGCCGGCCGAATTCGCTTCTGCCGAAGCGTCTTTCGACAGTCGAGGCCGGGCCTGCGGCTGATTGCCCCGGGACGGGTCCGAATCCGGAACGGTCAGCCCCTCCGGCACGTCCGCGTCACCGTCGATTTTCGGAACGACCCGGGTTTCGGTGGGAATCGCGGACTGCGGGTCGCTGGGATCCAGCGGCCGATCCGACCGCGCGGGCTCCTGCGCTCCGGACCGGTCCGGCTGCGGGACAACCGATTCCGCGCGTCCGATCGGACCGCTCGCGGGCCGGGATGGCCGTTCGCGCGGCGCGCCACGGGTTTCCGGCGGCTCGGCGGGCCGATCGGCATCGGCCCGGCGGTCGGCGGACCGGCCGGCCGGTGCGTCGGGCAGCTCGGCCGGACGCCCGAAGGCGCCGGCGGCCTGGGTCTCCGGCGGTTCGGGGTGCCGCTTGCCCGCGCCCGCGCCGCCCGGGCGCGGCTGTGAATGCGAGCCGGAATCGGCGGGCCTGCGGCCGCCGGGGGACTCCGGTCGCGCACCCGAACCGGGGTAGCTCGGCGGCGGAGCGTCGTGGGTGGTCGGGGCCGCGGCCGACCCGTGGGGGTCGGCCCGGGTGGGCAGCGGCCCCGAATCCGGGCCACCGGCGTCCGGTCCCCGATTGCCCGGCGGCCGCGCCGGCGAGCCCGGTCCCGGGAAGCGGGTATGTGACGGAGTCGGCAGCGGAGCGCGGCGGGTGGGGTCCGGCAGGGGTCCGGGGGAGTTCACCCGCGGCAGCGAACCACCGGTTCCCGGCGAATCGGCGGCAACCGGACCCGGCCGGGCGCTCGCGAGATCGGCACGGGCGTCGCGCGGACCTTCCGGCATCGGTTCGGCGGCAGCGTCGGACGCGGCGGCGCGCGGGGTCGAGCCGGTGTTCCCGCGCTGAGCGGGCAAGCCGGAGGGCGGGGCGTGCAGCAGGAAACCGCCGCCGGGAACCACGCCCACCCGCAGGTTGGTGTGCGGCACCTCACCGCCCGAGGTGCTGTCCGCGGCGATGGTGAGCCGGCGGACCGGGTCCCGCAGGATCTCATCGGCCCAGGTCATGGCGCGTACACCGGAGAACTGCCGCGTGCCCTCGGGCCCCTCGACCAGGGCACGCACCGGCCCGCGCAGCAGCACGAGGATCCCGCCCTGCGTCGGCGCGACCACCCCGAACGACGGCGGCTGCGCCGAGCCGCCGCTGAAAACGGTGGCGGCCAGTCGCTGCGCGATGGCCACACCCGGATCCGCGGACCCGGCCGCGGTCTCGGCCGCGCCCAGGATCCGCTCCGTGGACGGGCTGGTCCCGGCCAGGTAGATCACCACGCTCCCGAACCGCGCGATCAATCCCTCACCGCGCAGCAATCCGACGGTTGTCGGTATCCGCCCCATTCGCGCCTCCTTGTCCGGCGCTCACAACATCGTTGCCAAGCATAGGACCGTTCACACGCCGGCGGTTGCGACACGGAATCCGCCGGATCGTGGCAATACTGCCCGAAGCGACCCCCGGGGCGCGAGGATCGAACAATCGTGCCGGTGCATCCGGCTCCGGCGTACCCGAAGGACCGAACCTATGGGCACGATCGACACCAGCGGCGCCGTACGCGGCGCCGGAACCGCCATCGCGGCCGCCGCGGCGCTCACCGTCCTGTGCGCTCCCGCCGGGGCCACCGCCACCCGGGTGGGCGTGGAACCCGGCATCAGTTACGGACCGGCGACGAACTACGGCACCGGCTGCACCTACCCGGTCAACGGCTACGTCGACGATCCCTCGGCCCCGGTCGTGTTCTACGACAACGGCATCGCCTTCGCCACCGCCGTCCCCTCGGGCCGGATCGCGGTCGGCCACTGGACCCCCGCCACCCCGGGCGTCCACCGCCTCCAGATCGTGCAGCACACCGTCCCGGGCGCGGACGTGGTCCCGTACGTCGACATCACCGTCGGCACCGGCCTGCTCACCGGTTCGGGCTGCGTGGTCCTGCACTGACCCCGGGCGACGACCGGGGCGACTCGCTCAGTGCCCGAATGCCGCCTCCGCCGCGGGGGCGGCGGCCTTGCGGTCGGTGTCGACCAGGCCGATCCGGGTGCGGCGGTCCAGGAGATCGTCGGCGTCCAGCGCGCCCTCGTGGCTGACGGCGAAAGCGAATTCGGCTGCGAGCACGTCGATCCCGGGCGCGACCGGCTCGGCCAGCGCGGCGTCGGCGCGCGCGAGGTCCAACACCGCGGCCGCCTCGCTGCCGTACCGCTCGACCAGCCGGGTCGGGGCCTCGATCCGATCGCGGGCCACCCCGGTCACCGCGCCGACCAGCGGCAGGTCGCGGGTGCGGCAGGGACCTGCCGTCAGATTCGCGTGTGCGACAGCGGCGTTCACCGTGTCCTCGGCCATCTTGCGGTAGGTGGTGAGCTTGCCGCCCACCACGGTGATCAATCCGGTGGGCGAGGTGAGCACCGCGTGCTCGCGGGAGATGTCGGCGGTACTGTCCGCACCGGTGCGCAGCAGCGGCCGCAGCCCGGCGAAGGTGCCGCGAATATCCCCCCGGCGCAACGGTTCCCGCAGCACCGTGTTGACGGTGTCGAGCAGGAAATCGATCTCGGACTCGGTCGCGTGCGGCACGTCCGGCACCGGCCCGGGAGCCTCCTCGTCGGTCAGGCCGAGGTAGACCCGCCCGTGCGCGGCGGGGAAGGCGAACACGAAACGGCTGGTGCTGCCCGGAATCGGCACGGTCAGCGAGGCGGAGAGCCCGCCGAAGGCGGCCGCGTCGAACACCAGGTGCGTGCCGCGCGAGGGTCGCAACTCGATGCTCGGATCCACCTGATCCGCCCAGACGCCGGTGGCGTTGACGACCGAACGCGCTCGCACGGACAGGGTTTCGCCGGTCAGCTCATCGCGCAGGACCGCCGTGGTTCCGGTCACCTCGGTGGCCGCCACCCGGGTGAGAACGGACGCCCCGTGCGCGGCCGCGGTGCGCGCGATCGCCACCACCAGGCGCGCGTCGTCCACCAGCTGCCCGTCCCAGGCGATCAGCCCGCCGCGCAGCCCGGCCCGCCGGACGGTCGGCGCGTAGCGCAGCGCCTCGGCCGCGGCCACCCGCCGCGAGCGCGGCAGCACCGCCGCCGGGGTGCCGGCCGTGCGGCGCAGCACGTCACCTGCGGCGAAGCCCGCCCGGACCAGGGTCTTCTGAGCCGCGCCGATGGTCGGCAGCAGCGGCACGACCTGCGGCAGCGCGCGGGTCAGATGCGGTGCGGTGCGGGTCAGCAGGATGTCGCGCTCCACCGCGCTCTCGTGCGCGATGCCGACGCCGCCGCTCGCCAGGTAGCGCAGTCCGCCGTGCACGAGTTTGGAACTCCACCGGCTGGTCCCGAACGCCAGGTCGTGCTTCTCCACCAGCACCGTGCGCAGCCCGCGCGCGGCGGCGTCCAGGGCCACGCCCACCCCGGTGATGCCCCCGCCGATCACCAGCACGTCGATGGTCTCGCTCGCACCGAGCGCGAGCAGTTCCCGCTCGCGCCGTGCGGCGTTGAGGGCGGAGCCGGGCTGAGCCGAAGTGCCGGTCATGACGGGACCTTTCGATTCGATGCGGTACAGCGGGTGCTGCGCACCGCCCGGGCGGGCGGCGATCAGGGCGCCGGGGGCGCGAGGTATCCGGTGATGGCGTGCGCGAGTTCGATATCGAGGCGCGCGGAGTCGAGCAGTTCGGCGACCGTGCCCGCGGACTGCACCGCGGACTGCGCCATGAGCAGGAGCATCGTGCCGAGTTGTTCGGGATCCCCGGCTCGAATGGACCCGTCGCCCTGGCCTTCTCGGACCGCGGCCGCGAACAGGTCGATGAGCGCGCGCTGATTGCGGCCCAGCCGTTCGAAGACGTAGGTGAGCATGACGTCGGCATCGGTGCGGAAGATCTTGGCGAACAGCGGATTCCGCCGGATCGTGGATCCGCCGCCGACGATGGCCGCCACCAGCCGATCGCGCGCGGTGCCGCTGTCGGGCACCGCGTCGGCGATGATCTCGCGCAATTCGCGCACCAGCAGATCCGCGACCAGGGAGCCCGTGTCCGGCCAGCGCCGGTACACCGTCGGCCTGCTCACGCCCGCCCGCCGTGCCACCTCGGTGAGCGTGGTGCGCCGCACGCCGAACTCGGCCACGCAGGCGCGGGCGGCGTCCAGGATCGCGAGATCGACGGCGGAGGTGAGCTCGGGGGCGGCGAGATCGGGGGAGGACGGTTCGGTCGAAGCCATGTGCACCACCCTTCCATCACCCGCTCGATCGGCGGTTCTCGTTACTGCTTGACATTCTATGTCAGACTGTAACGCATGGTCGACACACAAGCAGCATTCGCTTCGCCGGGAAACCCGGGCGAGCCGCAGGACCGCGCGAGTATGGTGTGGGACGCCTGGGGATCCCCGTCCGGACACAAGCCACTCTCGGAGCAGATTCGAGGGCTGCTCACGCAGGTGTTCGGTGTGTCCGGGGAACCGGCGACCCGTCGCGATGAGGGCGACGTGCCGCTGCGTGACTCGACCCTGACGCCGGAACACCGGGCGGGGCTCGTCGCGGTGGTCGGTGCGGATCACGTCTCTGTCGACCACCGCGATCGGCTGCTGCACGCGGGCGGCAAATCCACCCCCGACCTGCTGCGCCGTCGCGCCGACGGCCCGCAGGACGCCCCCGACGCCATCGTCTTCCCCGCCGCGCACGACGAGGTCCAGGCCCTGCTCGAATACTGCTCCGGCGCGGGCATCGCCGTGGTGCCCTTCGGCGGCGGCACCAGCGTCGTGGGCGGCCTCGACCCCGCACGCGGCGCCTTCGCCACCGTCATCGCGATCGACCTGGCCCGCCTGGACACCCTCACCGAGGTCGATCCCGTCAGCGGCACCGCCACCCTGGGCGCCGGCCTCTCCGGCCCGCGCGCCGAGGAACTGCTTGCCCGGCACGGTCTTTCGCTCGGGCACTTCCCGCAGAGCTTCGAGTACGCCACCATCGGCGGTTTCGCCGCCACCCGCTCCTCGGGACAGGCCTCGGCGGGGTACGGCCGGTTCGACGACATGATCCAGCGCCTGCGCGTGGCCACCCCGGCGGGCAGCCTCGACCTGGGCCGCGCCCCGGCCTCGGCCGCGGGACCCGATCTGCGCGAACTGTTCTCCGGTTCCGAGGGCGCGCTCGGCATCATCACCACCGTCACCCTGCGCGTGCATCCGGTACCCGAGACCACCGCCTACCAGGCGTGGTCCTTCCCCGACTTCGCCACCGGCGCGACCGCGCTGCGCACGGTCATCCAGGCGGGCGCGGCGCCCACCGTCATGCGCCTGTCCGACGAGGCCGAGACCGGCCTGAACCTCGCGCGCGCCGGTGACATCGGCGGTGCGACGGTCGGCGGGTGCCTCGCGGTCACCACCTTCGAGGGCACCGCGGCCCACGTCGCGGCCCGCAGCGCCGAGGCGATCGACCTGTTGCGCGCCGCCGGCGGCACCGCCCTGGGCGAGACCCCCGCCCGCGAATGGGAGCACGGCCGCTTCTCCGCCCCCTACCTGCGGGACTCCCTGCTGGACGCGGGAATTCTGTGCGAAACCCTCGAAACCGCCACCACCTGGGCCAATCTGGCCAACCTCAAGGCGAAAGTCACCGCCGCCCTGACCGATTCGCTCACCGCGCAGGGCACCCCGGCCCTGGTCATGTGCCACATCTCGCACACCTACCCGACCGGCGCCTCGCTGTACTTCACCATCGTCGCCAAACAGGCCGATGACGCGCTGGCGCAGTGGGCGGTCGCCAAGCGCGCGGCCGGAGACGCCATCGTCGCGGCCGCGGGCACCATCACCCACCACCACGCCGTCGGTGCGGACCACCGGCCGTGGATGGGCGCCGAGATCGGCGACCTGGGCGTGCGCGTGCTGCGCGCGGTGAAACAGGAAGTCGACCCCGCAGGCATCCTCAACCCTGGGAAGCTCATTCCGTGAGAGAGATTCGCTCGATTCTGCTCGTGACCAATCCGCTGTCGGGTCACGGCAAAGGCGTGCAGGTGGGCATCGCCGCCGCCGATCGCTTCGCCGCGCGCGGCGTGGCCGTCACCGAGATCCGCGGGGTGTCCGCGGCCGACACCGAGGAACAGGTGCGCGCGGCACTGGCCGATCCGGCCGCCCGCCCGGACGCCGTCGTCGCCGCCGGTGGCGACGGTCTGACCTGTGTGGTGTTGCAGGCGCTGGTCGGCACCGGCGTCCCGCTGGGCCTGGTGCCCGGCGGCACCGGCAACGACCTGGCCCGCGAGGTCGGGGTGCCCGACGACACCGACGCCGCGGTGGACGTCGTGCTGGCCGGCAACGCCCGCACCATCGACCTGGGCACCGTCCAGGCTCAGGACGCCGATCGGCCCATGTGGTTCGCCACGGTCACCGGCACCGGCTTCGACGCGCGAGTCACCCTGCGCGCCAACGCCCTGGTCTGGCCCAAGGGCCCGCTGCGCTACACCCTGGCCGCGGTCATCGAACTGGCCGGGAAACTGGCCGTGCCCTATCGCATCGAGCTGCACGGTTCGCCGGATCATCCGGACGGCACGGTGATCGAGCTCGACGCCGTGATGGTGGCGGTCGGCAACACCCGGACCTACGGCGGCGGAATGCTCATCGCGCCCGACGCCGTCATCGACGACGGGCTGCTGGACCTGACGGTGGTGGGCAAGATGTCCCGGCTGGACCTGCTGCGACTGCTGCCCGCGCTGTCCTCCGGCAAGCGCATCGATCATCCCGCTGCCGGGCAGTACCGGGCGGCGAAGGTGGTGCTGTCGGCGCCGAACGCGCCCGCGACCGCCGACGGCGACCCCGCGGGCATGCTCCCGGCCACCTTCGTGTCCCGGCCCGGCGCCATCGAGGTGCTGGTGCCCTGAGCGGGTCCCGGCGAGACTGTGCCCCGCGCCGGAATGGC
>NZ_JBEXUS010000088.1:0-34064 GCF_040614455.1 Nocardia sp. NPDC005978 | reverse complement strand
GCCGCGATCGCGCCGCCCGCCGCCCATCGCCGCCGCCGCCGGCGCGCGCGGACGGCGCGTTCGGCCAGACCGGGCAGCAATCGTCCGGGCGGTGGCGGCGCGTCCTGCGGATCCGGCTGGGCCGCAAGCGATATCGCCGTATCGGTTTCCACCAGGGTGAGCAGGCCCGGCAGCCCGGCCAGTTCGGCCACCGCCGACCGGCAGGGCGCGCAGGCGATCAGATGGTCCTCGTACTCACGGCGTTCGGCCCGGGCGAGGGCGCCGAGCACGTAGGCCCCGTCCCAGGTCGGGTATCCCTCGCAGAGTTCGTGTCCCGCGGTCATCTCGTCACCCCCATCTCCTGGAACGCCAGTCGCAGCGCCCGCATCCCATAGTGCATACGGGACTTCACCGTGCCCTCGGGAATGTCCAGCTCGGCGGCGATCTGATGGGTGGACAGTCCCCTGTAGTAGGCCCGCACGATGACATCGCGGTGATCGGCGGTCAGCCGCGCGAGCGCGTCGGCGACCAGCCAGCCGTCCAGGGCGCGGTCGCAGTGATCGGGCGTGCTCCGCTCCGGCGGATGATCGGTGCGCAGTTCGCGCCGGTTGCGCGCGGACCGGTGTTCGTCCACGGCGAGATGCCGGGCCACGGTGAACAGCCAGGCGCGGGCGGAGGTGACGGACTGATCCAGGATCGCCGGGCGCTGCCAGGCGCGCAGGAGGGTCTCCTGGACGATGTCCTCCGCCCGGCCCGGATCGCCCACCAGCCCGAAGGTGAACCGCCACAGCGGCGCCGCGTGCTCGTCGTACAGCGCCCGCAGCAGGGCCTCGGCGTCGTCCGGCCGGTCGGGGGCAGGGGCGAGCGGGCTCGGCGGCCGGGAGTCCGGTCGCCGGTCTGGTGTGCCCGGCACAGTGCCCATGACCTCACCGATTCAGTCGGCGGATACCACTGTCTCTGCTGTCCACATCCGAACCACGGTGCCGGCCGCGGTTCAGTTCGATCGGGTGCGCGGCGAGTCGACCGGATGGGTGGCCAGTAGCGAGAGCGGCAGCGGCTGGCGGCGCAGCACCCGGCCCCACAGGTCGACCCGGCCCGCGAGCGGATCGCTCGGCAGCGCCGAGAGCACGATCCAATCGCCCCGATCCAATTCGCCTTCCAACTGGCCGAAGGTCCAGCCCGCATAGCCCGCGAAGATCCGCAGACCCTCGATGAGGGGCGCTATGCGTGCGGGATCCGAATCCAGATTCACCAGTGCCACCCGGCCGTCCACCCGCCGCAGGCCCGGCAGGCCCGCGATGGTGGCCCCGACCTTCAGGGTGGCCAGGCACAGGGCGGAATCGCGCTGCACCGGGCCGCCGCGGTAGAGGGTGTCCGGATCGGCCGCGAGACCGCTCCAATCCGGTAGGACTTCCGCGACCGGGGTCTCGCTGGGCCGGTTGAGGATTACTCCCCGACTGCCCGCCTCATTGTGCTCGACGATATACACGACGGTGCGTCGGAATGCCGGTTCCGTGAGGTCGGTCGCGGACACCAATAGCGTCCCCGGGCGCACGACCTGTTCCTCATGCCGGAATTCGCGTCTAGAACTGTCGCCATGTTCTTCTGCGCGTGCCACCCAGCCATCATTCCACCGCGGCACCACAATTGCGCCGGCTAATTTCGGAACCGCGCAATTGCGCCGCCGGCCCGGCCGGCGGGCCCGCGTGGACACTCGCCCCGGCGCGTTCGGGATTCGGTGGCTAGGGTGAGGCCATGGAACGGCCCGAGGTTGTCCTCGAGAACAGCGATGCGGTCTACGACTTCTATCGCGACCATCAGCAGAATCTGCTCCAGGCCAGGGGGGCCTACTGGATGCTGGGTCGGCGCTACCGTCCGCGCATCTCGTACGCGGCGGGTGCGCGGGACCGGCTGCGGGAGTTGATCTCTCAGCGGCGGCCGCTGCTGATCGCGATCAACCACCTGTCGCAGCTGGATCCGTACACCGTGGCCGCGGCGGCCTGGCGCAGCGCGCTACGGCCCGCCATCGGGCGCACGCGGGTGCTGGCCAAGGACGAACTGTTCGAGGAGCCGAAACTGCGCGCCCGCATCGACATGATGGGCGGCATTCCGGTCTTCCGGGGCAAGGACCACGGCTTGCGCGCGGTCAACGCCGCCGGTCAGCGCATGATCGACATCTGCGCCGAGCGCCTCGCGCGCGGGGACGGGGTCGCGGTCTTCCCCGAGGGCACCTGCAACAACGTGGACCCCACCCAGGTGCAGCAGGTCGGAACGGGTATCGGGCACATCGGCTTCCGCGCCAAGCGGCTCGGTGCCGACCCGGTGCTGGTCAGCCTCGGGCTGAGCTACGGGCCGCGGCTGGATCCGAAGGTGGAGCCGACGAAGGAGGAGGCCAAGTCGGCCAGCTTCTATTTCGGGCTGCCGGTCGACGGGTTGCCCAGCAAGCCCGCCGAGATCACCCGCGTGGTGCGCGACGAACTCCAGACCGCGCTGGACGGCGCGGTCAAGGCGTACTGAGGACTTTCGCGGTGGTGTGAACCCCGCCCGCGGTGCCCCGATCGGCGTCGCGGGCGAGTGTGCGGCGGCTTACTGCTGGGGCAGGTTCAGCCGTTCCCGCGACCACCGCGGGACCAGGGCCAGATATTCCGGGCGTGACTCGACGAAATGGTGCACCATCGGGCACAGCGGGAGGATGCCGAAGCCCGCGGCCCGGGTCTGGTCGAGTGCGCCCTGCACGAGTTTGCGGCCGTAGCCCTGGCCCTCGAATTGGGGATAGATCTCGGTGTGCACGAAGGCGCGCTCGTTGGCCGTGTCCTGATAGGCCGCCACCCCGGCCAGATAGCCATCGACATACAGCTCGAAACGATCGAGCTCGGCATTCTTGCGGACCTCGATCGGCGCATTCGGCTCACTCGGCATATATCGAAAATAGCCCGGGGGCCAGCGGCTATTTGTCCGTTCCCTGTTCCGCGCCCCCGGCGTGTCGTGAATAGGGCGCGCCGTGGCCGTGCCGGATGGGCGGCAATGGACAACACTGTTCTGGTGACGCCCACCCGTGCCCGCCGGGTCATTCTCGCCCCGGACAAATTCAAGGGTTCGCTGACCGCCGCCGAGGTGGCGGCGGCACTCGCCGTGGGAATCCGCCGCGCGCACCTGGACATCGAGGTCCGGCAGCTGCCCATCGCCGACGGCGGTGACGGAACGGTCGACGCCTTTCTGGCCGCGGGCTGGGACCGAATCGCGGTGACCGCGCCCGGGCCGACCGGCGTCCCCGGCGAGACCGCGTACGCGCGGCGTGGCGGCACCGCGGTCATCGAACTCGCTGCGGTGACCGGACTTGTGAAACTGCCTGGCGCGCAGCCGGATCCGCTGCACGCGGGCACCTACGGCCTGGGCGTGGTCATCGCGCACGCGCTCGACGCCGGCGTGCGCGACATCGTGCTCGGCCTGGGCGGCAGCGCCTCCACCGACGGCGGGGCGGGCCTGCTGCAAGCCCTCGGCCTGCGCGTGCTCGACGCCGCGGGCAACGAGATACCCGCCGGGGGAGCGGCTCTCGCGCACGCCGCCCGCGTCGACCGTGCCGGGCTGCATCCCGCCCTCGCCGATACCCGCTTCACTCTCGCCAGCGACGTGGACAACCCCCTACTGGGCCCGCGCGGCGCGGTCGCGGTCTACGCGCCCCAGAAGGGTGCGACCGCCACTGACCTGCCGATTCTCGAAGCGGCCCTGACGAACTGGGCCGCCCTGCTCGGGCCGGAACGGGCGAACGAGCCCGGTGCGGGCGCGGCAGGCGGCGCCGGCTTCGCGGCCCTGACGGTTCTCGACGCGATTCCCCGGCCGGGTATCGATCTGATCCTGGAACTGGTGGGCTTCCCCGCCGCCCTGGCCGAGGCCGACCTGGTGATCACCGGCGAAGGCTCCCTCGACGCCCAGACCCTGAACGGCAAGGCCCCCATGGGCGTCGCCGCCGCCGCCCGTCGCGCGGGGGTGCCCGTCATCGCCGTGGCGGGTCGAATCCTGCTCGGCGAGAAAGAGCTTCGTGACGCCGGGTTCGCCGAGGCGTACGCGCTGACCAAGTTCGAGCCGGACCCCGAGCGCTGCATGAGCAGGGCGGCGAATCTTTTGCAGCGCATGGCGATTCGGCTCGCCGGGAAAGTGTAGGGTCGCGCCGCGTGTTACTCGAGTACTGATCGCCACGGGGTACAGGTGCCCTGACGGCTCGGCGGGCGGGCCCGCCCGGGCGCCTGCCTAGCCCGCGACGCTGAGCGGGCGGCCCAGGATCCGGCCGCGATTGCGGTCGCCCCACTCCTCCAGGGAGCGCAGGGCAACGTTCAGCTCGTGGCCGAGCTCGGTCAGCGAATACTCCACGCGCGGCGGGATCTCCGGGTATATCTCGCGGTGCACCACGCCGCTCGCCTCGAGCTGGCGCAGATTCTCCGCGAGCACCTTCTCGCTCACACCCTCGAGCAGGCGACGCAACTCGCCGAAGCGCTGCGGACCCGCGCCCAAGGCCCACATCAGATGCATCTTCCATTTGCCGCCGACCACGTCGATGGCCACGGACATGCCGCAGATGTCGTGATCCGCGTCACCGTCGTTGTTCATGGCGGGGCTCCTGACCGTATTTCGAACCTGCAGGTAAGCAACCACACCCGAACGTGCGGTCTTCCCGAGCCTACCGATCACGGCCAGTATCGATTTCGGCGCCGACACCACTACAGCGACGAACGAACAGGACACACCATGTCTGAGCAGCGCAATTCCGTATCCGTCATCGGCCTGGGCCCCATGGGACAGGCGATGGTGCGGGCCCTGTTGAAGGCCGGGGTCGAGGTGACCGTGTGGAACCGCAGCACCGCGAAGGTCGAGGCCATGGTGGCGCTGGGCGCCAAGGCGGCGGCCACCGTCGCCGAGGCCCTGGATGCCAACGAGGTCTCGGTCGTGAGCCTCACCCACTACGCCGCCATGTACGACGTCCTGGGCCAGGCCGTGGATCACCTGCCCGGCAAGGTGATCGCCAACCTCTCCTCCGATTCCCCGGAGCACGCCCGCAAGGGTGCGGAGTGGGTGCGATCGCACGGCGCGCAGTTCATCTCCGGCGGCGTCATGTCGGCGGGCGACAACATCGAGCACCCGGCCTCGTACATCTTCTACAGCGGTCCCCGCGAGGTGTTCGACGCGCACGCCGACCTGCTGCGCCCGCTGAGCCCGCAGGAGTACCTGGGTACCGACGACGGTCTGGCACAGGTCTTCTACCAGGGCCTGCTCACCACCTTCCACCCGTGGCTGCTGGCCTTCGACCAGGCGACGGCCATGATCAGCAAGGCCGGGCACTCGGTCGCCCAGTTCGTGCCCTATGCCATCCGTTCCAGCGAGGCGTACCCGTACTTCATGCAGGAGTTCTCGGTCGCCAACGAGAACGGCGGCTGGGCCGAGGTGGCGAGCCTGAAGATGATGGACGCCGGCGCGCAGCACATCATCGAGGCCAGCGAGGAGGTCGGCGTCGACGCCACCCTCTCGCACGCCGCGCAGGCGTTCTGGCGCAAGGCCGTTGCCGCCAGCGAGGAGGCCGGTCGCGCGGTCTCGACGTACGAGCTCATGCGCGACGCGAAGTAGATCGGCAGGCGGATCACACCGCGGCAGCGGCGCGCGCACCGTCCGGCCACCTGTAGCCCCGCCGTACCGGAAGGTGCGGCGGGGCAAGGTCGTTCGGTCACCGAATCGATCGCCCGGATCAGGCGGATTCCGAGCCGAGGCGCGGGAAGGGGGCGGTCGAGAAGACCACCTCCACCGGCACCTCGAAGTACTGCGAAACCCGCAGCGCCAGATGCAGACTCGGGCTGTACTCACCGCGTTCGAGATAGCCGATCGTCTGATAGTGCACACCCAGTGCCGTCGCCAGCTCGCGGCGTGACACGCCCCGTTCGGCGCGCAGCATGGCGATCCGATTGAAGATGACCTCAGTAGCCACGCTGAATGGCCTTCTCCCGCCGGGCCGCCACACTCGAACCGGATTCGCGACGAGCCATGCGGCGCAGGAAGATCGGCGCGAGCACCAATCCGGCAACCGCCCACAGGCCCAGCACGGCCGCGGTTTCCAGGCCGCGCCAGCTCTCGCTCAGCTCGACAGCCGCCGCGTCGCCCGGCAGCATGGCCGAGCGCATGCCCAGCCCCAGCCAATAGATGGGGAACACCTGCGCCACACCCTGCAACCAGCCGGGCATGGCGGTGATCGGATAGAAGATGCCGGAGATCGCCACGAGACCCATGATGGGGAACGACAGGAAGCCGATGCCGCGCGGGTTGTCGAAGAGCGATCCGATGGCCGCGCCCAGCGGCAGGACGGCCAGCAGGCCCAGGGCCAGTACCCAGATCAGCGTGAACCAGGCCCGCGCGCTGTCCAGGTGCACGCCGCCGACGATCAGCGAACCCAAGCCCAGGATGATCGTCACCTGGATCAGCACCGTCGCCGAGGCCACGGTGATCTTGCCGATCAGATAGCCGACCATGCCGTTCGGAGTGGCCTTGGCGCGCAGGAGAGTTCCGTCCTCGCGATCCATCGTCAGATAGCCCGCCATCGCGAACATGCCGTTGAAGGCGATCATCATGCCGACCACGCCCGGCAGCGCCAGCGCGCCGAGGGTCAGTCCGCTGGCCTCGAAACTGCCGTTGCGCAGGAAGAACAGCGCACCCAATGTCAGTACCGGCCAGAAGAACTGGCTGAACAGGTCCTGCCCGCTGCTGAAACTCTGGCGGAGTTCGATCCAGCCGCGCCACAGACCCGCGCGGACGGCGACGACGGTGGGGTTCATCGGGTCACCTCCTCGAGGGTGCGCACGTCGGCATCGGACTGCCGCCCGGATTCGAAGCGCTGCACCAGGGTCATGTAGGTGTCCTCGAGGGAAGCGCGGCGGACCTCGAGCTCCTCGATCGCCGCGCCGTGCTCGCGGAACAGTTCGTGCACGAAAGCCGTGCTCTCGGTGGTGGTGTGGACGAAGCGCTGCCCGGCGAGCGTCCACTTCACCTCGGCCTCGCCGGCGATGCGCCGGGAGAGCTGATCGGCCGAGCCGTCCGCGATGATCCGGCCCCCGGCCAGGATCAGGATGCGGTCGGCGAGCTTCTCCGCCTCGTCCAGATCGTGGGTGGTCAGCACGATCGTGGTGTGCTCGTCGTCGGCGAGCCGGTGCACCAGATCGTGGAATTCCCTGCGCGCCTGCGGATCGAAGCCCGCCGTCGGTTCGTCCAGGAACAGCAGTTCGGGACGTCCGACGATGCCGATGGCCACATCGAGCCGGCGGCGCTGGCCGCCCGAAAGCGTCATGGCCTTGGCGTTCGCCTGCGCCGTGAGGCCGACCGCGGCGATGAGCTCGTCCACGTCCCAGGGCCGGCGCAGGTCGCCGGTGGAGTAGGGCGCGTAGAACAGGCCCAGGTAGGTGAGCAGCTCGCGCACACGCCACTTGCCGTGGTCGCGCCAGGACTGCAGCACCACGCCCACGCGGGCGCGCCACGCCTCGTCGCCGTGCGCCGGATCGGCGCCGAGCACGCTGACCTGCCCCGCCGAGCGCATGCGGAAGCCCTCGAGAATTTCGATGGTGGTGGTCTTGCCCGCGCCGTTCGGTCCCAGCAGCACCAGAACCTCGCCCGCGCGGGCTTGAAAAGTGACGTCCCGCAGTACATCTCGGTCGCCGTATCGCATACGCAGTTGCTGGACGTCGAGCACGATGCCCGCGCCGCCTCCCGCGTCCCCGCCATGGGTCATTGCATCCTCCGTAGTCATCTCAGGATGCTATGTAGCATATCTACTACATTTTGACGGGTACAAGCTATTTATGCCGAGGGTGTTCAGGGCACGAAAAAGGCCCGGCTCACAGTGAGCCGGGCCTCGGGTTTCGCGAAAAGTCAGTGGGTGGCGAGGAATTCGACGGCGGCCGCGTACCCCCGGATGCCCATGCCCGCGATGACCGCGGTGGCGATGGGCGAGACGAACGAGTGGTGCCGGAACTCCTCGCGCGCGTGCACATTGCTGATGTGCACCTCCACGATCGGCGCCTCCGGGATCACCAGGGCATCGCGCAGCGCGACCGAGGTGTGGGTGAGCCCGCCCGGATTGATGACGATGCCGGACACCACCCCGCGCGCGGCGTGGATCCGGTCGATCAGCGCGCCTTCGTGATTGGACTGGAAGGCATCGATCTTCCGGTCGAACCGCTCGGCCGTGACCCGGCACAGCTCGACCACGTCGTCGAGCGTGTCGGCGCCGTACACCTCGGGCTGTCGCGTGCCGAGCATGTTCAGATTCGGGCCGTTGAGTATCAGGATCGGGCCGGCGGATTGAGCCATGGCTGGAATCCTACGTCCGCCGCCGGGTTCCTAGAGTCCGCGCGGGCCTTCCGCGCGCAGGTCGTCGACCTGGCGCATGGCCGAGCGCAATTCCTCGAGCCATTCCTCCGCGTGCTTGCCCGCCAGCTTGACCGTCCAGGCCAGCGCGTCCGAGCGGGAGCGCGCCACGCCGGCGTCGACCAGGGTGTCCAGCACCTTGCGTTCGGGCTGGCGCAGGCGCGTCATGACCGGAACGGACAGGTGGGTGAACAGGATTCGCTCCCCGGCGATCGTCACCCCCCACGCCACGCTGCGGCGATAGCGGCCGTGCGCTTCCATCGCGATCTGCATGCGGGCGGGCCGGGTGGACTCCCGGAAGCGCGAGACCAGACCCTCCCGGGTGGCTCGGGGCACCTCGGCCGGCGGGGCCTGCGGATCGGCGGAATCGGTGGATTCGGGTACGGGAAGCGGCAACTCGCCGATCACGACGATCTCGTCGCGGTCGATCTCGAGGAGCGGAGGACCGGTGAACCACTCGGTTGGCAACCTTCCGGCGAACCAATCCCGGGCGTCCAGGGCGTCGGGGAGATCGGCCTGCTGCCAGCCCCCGGGACGGCCGAGTTCGCGTTCGCGCTGTCCGTTTTTCATCGCGGTCACTCTCGCTTACTGCCTGAAGTTGTAATGCTGATTACAACATTACGTCGCCCGCGCACGATGCGATTGCGCTCTCGGAGAACGGGGTTGGAACGAGTCCCGCGACGCGGCCCGCGAGTCGGTCACCAGTACGGACTGGACGGTCCGGGCGGGAGGGAACACGCCGGGGTCCGTAACCGACCGGTGATCATGTAACTGGTCCCGAACGACCGATATCGGCACTATGGTGGTGCTCAATAGGAGTACGCCTGGTGGAAAGGTGGCACCGCGAGCTTTCCCGACGCGGTACCGTGGTCCCTGTTGCTGATGTGGCAAGAGTGAAGAGTGGGCGATATGGATGTGTGGGGATCCCGCCGCTTCCGAGTACGTGGGGCGATCGTGCTCGCGGTGGCGGCCGGTGTCGCGATCGCGATGGGGTCATGTGCTGTTCGGGATCGGACGACCGGGGCCGAAGCGGTCGTCGAGCGGTTCAGCACCCTCCTCGACAAGAAGGACTATGACGGCGCCGCGCGCCTCACGTCCTATCCTAACGGTGCCTCGGCAACGTTGAAGCAAGTTTTCGAAGGACTGGAGTCGGGCAAACCCGACTACGAGATGACCCAGTTCATCGGACTCGACGGCAACACCGGTCTTTTCAGCATGACCGGCGCCTGGAACTTCGGCGAGCACAAGGACTGGAAGTTCGACCTGCAGGGCACCGTCCGCAAACTCAGTGTCGGCTGGCGCATCTCGTGGGATCCCGCCCTGGTGCTGCCCCAGCTCGACGCCAAACGCACCGTCAAACTGGTGCGCACCTACGCCGCGCCGTCCCCGCGCGTCAACGACATCGTCGGCGCGCCGCTCATGACCGAGCAGACCATCAACGTCATCAAGCTCGATCCCGGCAAGACCGGCGACCCCGTGGCATCCTCCAACGCGCTGGCCGCCGCCATCGAACCGGTCGCACCCCTGATCACCGGAGATTCGCTGCTGCAGCAGCTCTCGTCCTCCCAGGGCAAGGCCATCGTGGCGGTGAACCTGCGCGACGGCGACTTCGAGATCCTGGAACCGCGCATGGCCCCCATCCCCGGCGTGGTCATGGAGAAGCAGCCGCGGCTCATCTCCGCCGACCGCCGGGTCTGGTCCCCGCTGCTGGATTCGCTGCGCAAGGTCTGGCAGGACAATCGCGACGAGCGCGCCGGCTGGGGCGTCCAACTGTTCGAACCGGACGGCAAGTTCGTCACCCAGCTCGCCGGCGAACAGGGCCCGCCCGGACCGGACATCGCCGGCACCATGGATCAGCGGCTGCAGCGCGCCGCCGAGGACGCGGTGGTGAGCTACGGTGCGCCCGCCTCGATCGTGGCCATTCAGCCCTCCAGCGGCGCGGTGGTCGCGGCCGCCCAGAACAGCCAGGCCAGCGCACACGGATCGGTGGCCTTCACCGGCCTGTACCCGGTCGGCGGCATGATCGAGGTGTTCAAGAACGTCGCCGCCATCGCCAAGCAGAAGGCGCCCCAGGACGTTTCGGTCAGCGACGCCGCCGAGGCGGCGACCATGCTCGGGGTCGGGATCGACTTCAAGGTCGCCGGGCTCGACGAATCCACCGGCAGGCTGCCCTCGGGCAAGAACGGCGCCGAGACCGTGGGCCGCGGCAACGCCGGGGACTCGCTGCTGGCCAGCCCGTGGGGCATGGCCATCGCGGCGGCGGCCATCGCCAACGGCCAGGTGCCCAAGCCCATGATCACCATCGGCAGCCCGGCCACCACCGAGGTCGATCTGCAGCCGCTCGCGGGCGGGGTCACCGATCGCCTGCGCACCATGCTGCGCGACAGCACCGGCGCCCCCGACCTCGCCGGACTCGGTCGCTACCAGGGCATTCAGGCCTTCAGCGCCACCGCGGGGGCGAACGGCTGGCTCATCGCGACGATGGGCGATCTGGCCTTCGCGATTCATATCGACGACGTGGACAGCGCCGACGCCACCGGGCGCATGGCGGTGCGCCTGATGCAGGCGCTGTCGAGCCCGGACGACTAGCGACCGCTCGCCCGGGCCGGCGCGGCATGCCGGCTTCGGTGCGGGAACGCGGGCGGTCGGCCGCGCGCCGGAACTCAGCGCAGCGCCCGCAGCGCCGCCCGCGGTCCGAGCAACACCAGCGCCAGGAAACACGTCGCCACGATCATGAAGCTCAGCGCGGTGCCCTGACCGCTCACCGCGCGCAGCGCCATCCCGCCCGCCAGGGTGCTGATCCAGATGATGACACCGGCCGGCCACAGCGCGCGGCCGTCGAAACGCCGTGCCGCGGTGAGGCCCTCCCGGCCCGAGGCCACCGCCACGGCGATCACCCAGCCCAGCAGCAAGCCGGTGAGAAACGGCCACGCGGTGCGCGCCAGGCCGGTGAGCACCGCCTCGTCGTGACTGCTGCGGCCGATCGCGCAGAACACGATCACGAACACCACATCGACGACGAACGGCACCAATTTCTTCACGCGCCACAGGGTATCGGCACCGCATCGGCCCCCCGCGCAGGGACATGCGGCGGTGCGAGCGGTCTACTGCTCGGTCGCGGGACGGTTCGGCGCGCCGGTGCGGCGCTGCTCGAACTCCTTCTCGTACTCCGCGTCGTCGACATGCGGCTTGCGGTACAGGAACAGGAAGACGATCCAGCCGACGATCGCCACCAGAATGAAGCTGACCAGTCGATACAGGAACGCGGCCGCCACCGCCTGCGCGGCGGGCAGCGCCGCCGCGACGGTCAGCGAGTAGATGAGCGTCGCGTCCACGTAGACGATGCCGCCGGGCGCGAAGGGAATGGTGCCCACCGCCTTTCCGGCCGCGAACACCAGCATGAGCGCGGCCAGCTTGGGCTCCGCGCCGACCGCGTAACACGCCGCGCCGAGGCAGGCCACGTCCGCCATCCGGTGCACGATCGCCCACCAGGTGACCAGCGCGCCGTCCCGGCGGCCCAGATCCACCGACTCCAGCTGGTCCAGGATCTCGGTGATCTTCTCCGACCCCTCGGTGCTCGGCCGGCGCCGAATCCGGTTGATCAGGTGCAGAACTCGGTGCAGCAGCGATTCGATGGAACCCGGGTGCTTGGAGACGTAGTTGAACGCCCAGATCAGCACCGCCACCGCGCCCAGCGACACGATCACCTTCACCGGGCCGACGCGGTCGCCGACCAGCACCGCGCCGAACACGCCGAGCAGGGTGAGACCGGCGGTCGCGACCACGCCCGACATGACCAGCTGCCAGGACGCCACGATCGGGCTCGCGCCCCACCGCCGGATCTGTCTATAGGTGAAGGCGGTGGAGAACACCTGACCGGCGGGCAGGGTCAGCGCCATACCGGTGGAGCCGTACACCACCGAGACCGATTCGCGCTGGCTCACCTCGACGCCGCCCGCGTGCAGCAGCTGTTTCTGGATGCGGCCGTACCCGCTCATGGAAACCGCCTGCATGAAGATGCAGGCGGCGACCCAACCCCAATGGATTTCGGTGAGGTTCTTCCAAGAATCGGCTAGGCGCGGATAAAGATATGCGCCTTCGGAAATCAACAACGCGAGCAGCGCGGCCCCGACGACCCATTTGGCCCACCAGAACCTGCCGCGGCGCGAGTTCTCCGCGGGCGGCGCAGGATCGCCGGCCAGCTCATCATGGGCCGTCACGGGGTCAGCCTAACGAACGAGTAGCCGCCTCGTCTGTACCCCTCAGGTCGCTACTCGAGCGGGGCCAGGCGAGCCGAGTTTTTCGCCGCCGGCCGCGAAGCTGTACTTCGTCGCCGGTTTCCCAATGGCGCTGTTCGTTCTCATCGGCGAAATACAGCGCGCTGCTCGAGGTCAGGACGCGCTCGGGACGGTCCTTCGCGAGCTCGGTCAGGCGGGACGCCTCGTTCACCGGATCGCCGATCACGGTGTACTCGAAACGATTTGCCCCGCCGATATTCCCGGCGACCGCGAGCCCGGCCGACACGCCCATGCCGATATCCAATCCCGGCACCTCGCGCAGGGCTTCGCGCAGCTCACGGGCGGCGGCGAGGGCGGCGGTCGGCGCGTCCGGGCGATCCAGCGGCGCGCCGAAGATGGCGAGCGCGGCATCGCCCATGAATTTATTGATCAGGCCGTGATGCCGGTCGATCACATCGACCACGACACGGAAGAACTCATTGAGCAGACTGACCACTTCGGTCGGCGGGCGTTCGGCGGCGGTGGCCGTGGAACCGACCATATCGACGAACAACACCGCCACGAATCGGGTTTCACCACCGAGTTCGGTGCCGTACTCCAATGCGCGCCGCGCCACGTCCTCACCGACATGCCGGCCGAACAATTCCTGGAGTTCCCGGCGTTTGGCCGCCTCGCCCATCATTCGGTTGAAGCCAACCTGCAGCAGCCCGATTTCCGAACCGTCGAAAACTTCCACCTGAACGTCGCGCGCGCCTTCCTGCACGCGATCGATGGCCTGGCTGAGCTGCCGAATCGGATCGGAAATACTCGACGCGGTGAGCATGGAAAGCGCCAGCGCCTGCATGATGACCACGCCGCACAGCAGCAGAATCGACACCGCCAGCGACTGGGCGGAGAACTGCACGCGCGCGGAAATCTGCGTCACGCACAGCAGCACGATGGCGATCACCGGCGCGAACGTGCCCATGCCCCAGGTCATGGCCATCCGGGTGCCGACACCGGCGGTCAGGGTGTGGTCGAAGACGCCCGCGGTCAGCGCCTCGGCCGCGACCGGGCGCAGGATGCGCTCGCCCAGCATGTAGGTGAAGCCGAAAACGATGGTGGCGGCCATACATTCGGTGACGATCACCGCCGCCGCCAGCTCCGGGGTGCGCACGATGATCAGCGAGGCCAGCACCGCGCCGCCCACCAGCCACAGCACCAGGTGCACGATGGCCTGCCGCAGCGGCGCGTGCAGCGCCGCCATCTGCTCCTGCCTGCTCGGCGGCCCGCCGCGCATCTGCCAGCGCATGACCGGGCGCAGCATCAGCGCCGACGCGGTCAGACTCAGGAATCCGCCGACGGTGAAGACCAGTCCGGGCACCAGCAGCCCGGTCTGGCGGGTCGCGCTGGTCTCGCCCTCGGGCACCGGCAGGCCGTACTGGATGAACGCCCAGACCAGCACGGCGCCGAAGGCATTGGCCGCCAGCATCGATGCCAGATACAGCGGCCAGCGTGTGCGCATGGTCTGCTTGACCGCTTCCAGCGGATCCCGTGCGGTCGTCATGTCGCCCCCGTCCGCCGCCCGTCCAGCCGCGCGGAGACTGCGGCTGAGCTTGCTTCCCGGGGCATTGGCACGAAGACCAATCTAGCGGCGGATGGCCCCTCTCGAATATTTGGCGCACGGCTGCGCGCCGCCGGACTCGCGTATGCGGGCGGGCGGTCGGTCGGAGAGCCGAATTCGGGGTTACCCATTCCCCGGAGCGGATACACCTGAAATCGGGTGTGACGTCGCGTGAGAGGGAAAAGGCATGAGCGGACGGGATGAACGGCGGCGCGTTCGCGACAGCGCGGGTCAATTCGGACACAGTAGGGTTCGGGGGGTGAGCGAGGTGCAAGCGGGGGACGGGCACGCCGATCAGCCGAAGACGGCGCGCAAACGGGATTCGGACGCGGTGCACCCGCTGGTGCGCGAGGCCGCCGAATGGAGCTGGCGGCTGCTGCTCATCCTGGCCGCCATTCTGACCGTGGCGTGGATGGCGCATCGGCTCTCGGCCGTCACCATTCCGCTCTCCATCGCCCTGCTGGGCGCGGCCCTGCTCTCCCCGCTCGTGGATTGGATCCAGCGCCTGGGCGTTCCGCGTTCGCTCGGGGTGTTCGTCGCGCTGACCGGATCGCTCGGACTGCTCGCCGGCATCATGACCTTCGTCGTCGAACAGTTCGTGGTCGGCGTGCCGCAGCTGTCCGACGAATTCAAGGACAGCGTGCACGAGATCCAGGACTGGCTGATCAACGGCCCGCTGCACATGAGCAACGAGCAGATTCGCAACGCGGGCGACACCATCGTCAAGACGATCGAATCGAATCAGGCCACGCTCACCAACGGCGCGCTCACCACCGCCACCGTGATCGGCGAGTTCTTCACCGGCGCGTTCCTGACGCTGTTCATTCTCATCTTCTTCATCTACGGCGGCGACCAGATCTGGGAATTCATGACCCGGGTGGTGCCGCGCGGCCAGCGCGACCGGGTTCGCGCCGCCGGGCGCCTGGGCTTCGGCACCCTCACCGGATTCGTCCGCGCCACCGTGCTGGTGGCCGCGGTCGACGCGATCGGCATCGGTGCGGGCCTGGCGATTCTGCAGGTCCCGCTGGCGCTGCCGCTGGCCTCGCTGGTGTTCATCGGCGCGTTCATCCCGATCATCGGCTCCTTCATCGCCGGGTCGGTCGCGGTGTTCATCGCCCTCATGACCAAGGGCCTGGTCACCGCGCTCATCGTCCTGGGCATCACCATCGCGGTCATGCAGCTGGAAGGGCATGTGCTGCAACCGCTGCTGATGGGCCGCGCGGTGCGCATCCACCCGCTGGCCGTCGTGCTCGCCATCGCCGCGGGCGTGGTGCTCGCGGGCATCGCGGGCGGTCTGCTCGCGGTGCCGTTCGTGGCCGTGCTCAACACCGCCATGCGCTCGCTGCTGGCCGACTCGCCCGACGAGTTGTATCAAGATCTGCACACCGGGGACCCGCACGAGCGGATGTTCGCGGCCGAGCCCGACACGCCCGACCCGAATCGTTATCGACTGCCCGAACCGGGGGTGACGAGCGCGGTGACCGAGAGCGGACGGACCGCGTCCGCGCCCGCCGCCGAGCCGGGCGCCGCCGGTGACACGCCCGGCTGAACCCGCCTCCGACGACGCCGCCACCTCACCGCTGTGGCGGGCCGCGCAGGCGTTCCGGCTGGTCACCCTGATCTACGCGGTCGGCCAGCAGGCGGCCTCGGTGTCGTACTACACCAATCAGCGGCTGAGCTGGGTGCTCATCGCGCTCATGGCGGTGTGGTCCGGCGTATCGGCGGTCATGTTGTCGCAGTGGCGGATTCACAATCTGCGCCGGGTGCGGACCACCGTCGTCATCGGCGACCACGTGGTGGTCGTCGCGCTCATCTTCGCCACCCGGCTGGTCTCGGACTTCGACTGGTACCACGGGCACCAGACCCTGCCCACCACGCTGTGGGCCGCCAACGCGGTCATGTCCTCGGCGATCCTGTGGGGGCCGTTCGGCGGCGTCACGTCCGGGCTGCTCATCTCCGCAGCCATCATCACCGCCCGTGAGCAGTGGGAACTCGACATCTGGCGGGACGCCACCGCGCCGGTGCTGGTCTCGGTGGGACTCGCGATCGGCTTGGCCGCCAACACCGCCCGGCGCGCCCAGGCCCAGCTGCAACGCGCGGTACGGCTCACCGCCGCGGCCGAGGAACGCGAGCGACTGGCCCGCGAGGTGCACGACGGCGTGCTCCAGGTGCTCAGCTATATCAAACGGCGCGGCACCGAGATCGGCGGCCCGACAGCCGAATTGGCGCAGCGCGCGGGGGAGCAGGAGGTCGCGCTGCGGGTGCTCATCTCCGAGCAGGGCGAACGCTCGGACGCCGGCGGGCCGGAGGTGGACCTGCGGCCGCTGCTCACCGCCCAGGCCACGCCCTCGGTCCTGGTCTCCACGCCCGGCGAACCGGTGCCGTTCGGGCGCTGGGAAGCCCGCGAGATCTCGGCCGCGGTCGCCGCCGCGCTCGCCAACGTGGTGCAGCATGCCGGACCCGGCGCGAAAGCCTATGTGCTGCTGGAGGATACCGGCGAGGAACTCATCATCAGCGTGCGCGACGACGGGCCGGGAATTCCGTCCGGCCGGCTCGCCGAAGCCGAAGGGCAAGGGCGCATGGGGGTTTCGAGGTCGATCGTCGGGCGCATCGCCGCCATCGAGGGCACCGCACACCTGCTGTTCGAGGCGGCCGGGCCGGACGCGGCGGACGACGGCGCGGAATGGGAATTCCGGGTGCCTCGGCGGCGGTGACCATCCACGGCGGCGATGACTCACAATGGGACCGGAGGTGCACATGTCCGAACAAACCCGGCCGATCACGGTCATGGTGGTCGACGACCACCCGATCTGGCGCGACGGCGTCGCCCGCGACCTCGCCGAGGCCGGATTCGACGTGGTCGCCACCGCGGACGGCGTCGCGTCCGCGGGCCGCCGGGCCGCCGCCGTCCAGCCCGACGTCGTGCTCATGGACATGCAGTTGCCCGACGGCAACGGCGCGGACGCCACCGGTGAGGTACTGCGGGTCGCGCCGCGCACCCACGTGCTGGTGCTCTCTGCCTCGGCCGAACGCGACGACGTGCTCGACGCCATCAAGGCCGGGGCCATCGGCTACCTGGTCAAGAGCGCCTCGGCGACCGAACTCACCGACGCGGTGCGGGCCACCGCCGCCGGTCAGGCCGTCTTCACCCCCGGGTTGGCCGGGCTCGTCCTGGGGGAGTTCCGGCGCATCGCGAACACCCCCGCCGACCGGGACGAACCGCACCGGCCCGCGCTCACCGACCGGGAGACCGAGGTGCTGCGCATGGTGGCCAAGGGTCTCTCGGCCCGGCAGATCGCCACCCGCCTGAACCTCAGCCATCGGACGGTCGAGAACCACGTGCAGTCCACGCTGCGCAAACTCCAGCTCGGCAACCGGGTGGAACTCACGCGCTACGCCATCGAACAGGGCCTGGAATAGGGCGGGCGATCCCCGGGTGGCGGGCGGGATTCAGGGATTGCCCTGATGCGCGCACCACCCCCGGCTCGCTAGCCTCGAAGGCATGGGTGGCCCTGAATCCGGCATCGAGACGGGCGTGATCGGCGATCGCGATCTGCGCGTGGGCGATGCCGAACGCGAACACGTCGGAACGCTGCTGCAACGCGCGGTGGGCCTGGGCATGCTGTCCCTGGGCGAATTCACCGAGCGGATGGACACCGCGCTGGCGGCCAAGACGCGCGGCGAGCTCAACGCCGTGCTGGTCGATCTGCCCGGCATCCGCCTGGCCGGGCAACCGGGACCCGCGCCGCACTACCCGAACGCGCGGGTCCACTCCGCGCCGCGGCCCTTCGCGGGCGGACGGGCGCAGTTCGCCACCGAATTCGCCACCGCCGCCGCACAATTGACGAATCCGCGGCCGCCGATGTCCGGCAACGTGATTCGGGCGCGCATGTCCGGGGTCACGCGCAAGGGCACCTGGCAGGTGCCGCCGGCGCTGACGGTGGAGAGTTTCATGGGCGGGGTCACCCTCGATTTCACCCAGGCCATCATGTCCACGCAGGTGGTGGAGATCCGGCTGAGCGGCTACTTCAGCTCGATCGAACTCATCGTGCCGGGCGCGGCGACCGTCGACGTGAACGGCGTCGACCTGGTCGGATCCTCCGCGAACAACAAGGTCCGCACCGGCCCGCCCATGGGCCCGCTGCACCTGATAGTGCACGGGGACATCCGCTTCGGATCGATCACCGCCAAGCATCCCTTCGGCACGAACTGGCGTCGATTCCTCAACGGGGCCTGACGTCCGCGGCCCGAATGGGCTGCGGCACCGCGGGGTTCCGGCGGGTATCCTCACGCGCATGGTCGAAGGCGGGGCGGCGGGCGCTATTCCGAAACCACTGGTGCGCACCGGCCGCGGCGAACCGCTGCTGCTGTTGCACGGGGTGCTGCTGACCTGGCAGTCCTGGATTCCGGTCATCGACGATCTGGCCACCGATCACGAGATCCTGGCCCCGACCCTGCCCGGACACTACGGCGGTCCCGAACCCGCGCGCCCGGTCACCGTCGCCGCGCTCGCCGACTTCGCCGAGGCCCTGCTCGACGAAGCGGGCTGGCCCACAGCGCATATCGTCGGAAACTCGCTCGGCGGCTGGCTCGCCCTGGAACTGGCCGCGCGCGGGCGCGCCCGGTCGGTCACCGCCATCGCACCCGCGGGCCTGTGGCGCACCCCGCAGGCCGCCGACGCCCTGCTGCGCAAGTTCCTGGTCTTCGGTCCCGTGGTCGGCATCTCCACCGATCAACCGCCCGCCATGCCCACGATGCTCCGCAGCCTGCTGCTCCCCCTGCTGGCCCACCGCCCCGCCGCGGTCCCCAACCAGCTCGCGAAGGCGATGGCCGCCGCCGTGACCCGCTGCACCATCACCACGGACCTGACCCGAGACCCGTTGCTCCCCAACGGTTTCACGGCCCTGGAAGCCCTGACGACCCCCGTCACGATCCTGCTCCCCCAACACGACCGGATCCTCCCCGCCCACCTCTACCCCACCCTCCCCACCACCCCCACCCTCGACGTCCGCCCCCTGACCGGCGTAGGCCACGTCCCGATGCTCGAGGCCCCCACCCGCATAATCGCCGAGGTCCGCGCCACCCTGACCCGCGCCGCCGGCCGTCAGTCGGCCTGACCGGCGGCGCCGATCCGGCGGGTGGGCTCCGCGGCGCCCTCGGCGATCATGTCGAAATCTCCGTCGTGGTGTGCACGACCCGCCGGGGCCGCTCCGCGACAGCCGCCACCGCCGGGCCGGGCGGCGACACGACGCGGTGATTGCCGACCCGAATGCGTTGGATCCGAACCTTGTTCACGCGATCCCAGGCGTCGTCGGGCGTCGATAGCTAGTCGAAGCCGCGAAGATTGTGCCTGACTCGCTCGAGTTCGGTGGCGCGTCGAACGCTGTAGAGCACGTCCTATTCGCCGAGATCTGCGCACCCCGACCCGCGCCGCCGCCTACCGGTCCGCCTGATCGACCCGACTCGCATCGGGTCCTCGCTACTCGGCGAGCTGTTGTAGCCCGCCGGTCTTGATCCAGGCCGCTAGCTTCTTCCGGAGTTCGGCGCGCGCCGCATCGGTGGTTTCGGCAGCTGTCTCCTGCGTGCGGGGAACCGCGTCCGGGTCGACCGGCGGATCGTCCCCGTGCTCGCTCGAATCTCGCGTCATCGTCGCCTCCTTCGACTGCGATTCTCGTGCGTGACCGATGATCAGGGAGCGTTTCGCGTAGTTGGGGTAGGAATCGGGCGGGTGGCGGGGGTTTCTACTCATGTGGGTGAAGCCGCTGGTAGCGAGGCTTAGCTGCATGAATACCGCCATCGATCCCCGTTTGATCGCTCGGCTGTCGACCGAATTCACCTCGCTCAGCGACCACATGAGCACCCTCGGCCGGGACCTCGAGGTCCTGCGCGGCCAGCTCGTCGCCGATCGTGCCGGTCAGACCGCCCAGGATGCCGCCGCGACAACGGTTTTCGCGCCGCATCAGCCAGTCACCCCGCCCGCCCCGATCCCCGTGGCGGGCGGTCCGGTGCCGCCGCCCGGAGAATGGGCGCGACCGGCCCCGGCCGCTGCCGCCGCGAGCTCCGGTGTACCGAGCTCCACCGGCGCTTCGTTCGAAACCGCTGCGGCGGAGCCGATTCCGCAGGGTGGTTCGGGTACTCCCGGCGCGGTGCCAGCGGGGCCGGGACAGGCCGGAGCGGGTGCCTCCGCCTGGCAGGTTCCGGCGGGTGTGCCGGTGCCGCCGCCCGGGGGAGCGCTACCGCCGCAGTTCGGGGGAGCACCGCGCTATCCGGGGGCGCCCGCGGGCATGCCGGGGCAGACGCGGGCCGGGTGGATGGGCGGGCCGCCGCGGGCCGGGGCGGTGGGGCAGCCGGTGTACGGGGCCATGCCGCCGCCGCAGGGCCCGCGACGGGTTCCGCCGCGACCGGTGCGGACGCCGTGGTGGCAGCGCGAAGGGGTGGTCAGCCGGCTGCTGGCGGTCGCGGGGGTCGGGGTCACCCTCATCGGCGTGGTGATGCTGCTGGTGCTGGCGGCGCAGGCCGGGATCTTCGGGCCGGTGCCGAGAGTTGTCGCGGGGGCCGTGTTCTCGGCCGCGCTGGTGGGTGTGGCCGTGCGCGTGCACGGACGGGCCGGCGGACAGGTGGGCGCGGTCGCGCTGGCGGCCACGGGTATCGCCGGGGGATACCTGACCGTCGTCGCGGTGACCGCCGTGTACGGGTGGCTGCATCCGGTCATCGGGTACGGGGTCGCGCTGGGGATCGCGGCGGGCGGTGTCGCGCTCGCGATGCACTGGCGTGCACAGGCTTTGGCGGTGCTGGTCGTGCTCGGCGCGGCGCTGCTGTCGCCGTCGGTCGCCACCGGAATCGCGCTGCTGGTGTTCCTGATCGTGCTGCAGCTCGCCGCGGTGCCCGTGCAGGTCGTGCGGGACTGGCCGTGGCTGCACCTGGTGCGGACCCTGCCCGCGGCGCTGGCCACCTTCTTCGCCGTGGCCGTGGCCGCGCTGGGCGACGCCGCGCGCGGCCACCGCTACGAGGTTCTGGCCGCCGCCGTCGCCGTCGCGGTGATCGGCCTGGCGGGTGCGCTGGTGGTGCTGCGCAAGCGCGCCGGCGACCTGACCGCGAGTCTGGCCTTCGCCGTGGCCACGGTGCCGCTGCTGGCCGCGCCGGCCATGTTCGAGCGCCGTACCTCGGTGATCGTGGCCGCGGTCTTCGCCACGGTGCTGCTGCTCGTCGCCGCACTGCCGTGGGCCGCGAAACTCGCGGAGCGCGTGCGCATTCCGGGTCATCTCGCGGCCGTCGCCGCCGTGGCCGGGTCCTGCGCCCTGCTCGAGGCGTGCGTCGGGGTGACCCGGGTGCAGACCCTGCCGATCGCGCTCTACCTTGCGGCACTGGGCTTCCTGGCGGTGGCCGGGCAGCAGCGCTCGCGCCTGGCGACCGGCCTCGGGGCGGCCTTCGCGGTCATCGGCACCCTGGCCTTCCTGGAGCGGGTCAACCCGTCCACGCTCGCCACCCAGGCCGATGCCGAACGCTACCTGGGGATTTCGACCGCTCTCGCCGCGGTGGCCGCGCTCGCGGTGCTCGCCGCCGGGTTCCGGTGCGCCCGCCGCCTCGGGCTGGCCGACTCCGAGAGCGACGCCAGCGCGCTCGGGGTCGTGGGCGGCATCGCGGCCCTCTACGCGGTGACCGCGCTGACCGTCTCGGCGGGCGTCGCCACCGGCAGCCGCGACGGCTTCCTCGCCGGGCACGGCATCGCCACCGTCATCTGGATGGCAGCCGCCACCACCGCGCTGCTCTACGGCCTGCGCAGGCTCGCCCGCACCCCGCAGGCGGCCAAGGTGGCGCTCGCGGCCGGCCTGCTGGTCACCGCGGCCTCGCTCGCCAAGCTGTTCCTGTTCGACCTGGCCACGCTGGACGGACTGGTGCGCGCGGGCGCCTTCCTGGTGGTGGGCGTGCTCCTGCTGCTGGCGGGCACCCGCTACGCCCGGGCCTTCGCCGAGTCGGCCCAATCCACCCCGTCCGCAACCTGATCCGACGAGAAAGCCCGGCCGTGCGACGCACGGCCGGGCTTTCGTCGCCTGCGGGAATCAGTCCCGGTTCTGCCTGCGCAGCAATTCGTTCACGCTGACGGTGCGACCGTCGCTGCCCCGATGCTTGCCCTCGTCGTCCGGCTGTTCGGCCGGGCGGCGCGCGGACCGCAGATCCGACATCCACTGCTCGATATTGCTGCGACCGTCCCCGGCCGGCTGATCGTCGAGCGAATGGTGGGCCGGATGCGGTTGCTCCGCACCGGAATCCGCCGGTGCGGCCGGATCGGCCCCGGGCTGATACAGCTGCGCGCGGGTCGCCGGATGCGGCGGGATGTTGCTGCCGGGCGGGGGCAGCACGCGCTCCGCGCCGATCGGATGCGCGGGCTTCGAATCCGACTGGGACACGGCCGGAATCACGGGATTCACGGGCTTGGGCGGCTGCGCGAAACCCGCGTCCCGGCCCCGGGCGGAACCGGGCTCGGCGGACTCGCGTCCCGGCTGCGCGACCGTGCGCGGGGTGACACCGTGCCCGGGGGTGCGGGTGAAGCCGTTCCCGGCGCCGTTGTTCGGCTGTGCGGGAACGCCGTTGGCCGCGCCGGGTGCGGCCGCGCCGATCGGCTTGGCCGGTGCGGCGGCCCCGCCGGGTGCGGCGGCGTCCCCGGCTTTGCCCGTCCCCGCCGCCTTCACATCGCTGATCTGCTGGGTCGGCGCGTTGCCGTCCACGTCGATGTCGATCATGCGCGCGGGCTTGGGCCGGCGAATGCGCGGAATCGCCTGGCTGTCGGTCAGCGCGGGCATCTGCATGGTGACCGGATCGGTGATGGGCGTGGTCTTGACCAGGTCGACCACTTCGCCGCCGCCCGGCCGCTCGTCGTCGAGGATCGGCTCACCGAGCCCGATCTTCTCCTGCACCTTCTTCATCCAGGCCGGAGCCCACCAGCAGTCGTCGCCGAGCAGCTTCATGGTGGCGGGCACCAGCAGCATGCGCAGCACGGTCGCGTCGATGAGCAGCGCGGCCACCATGCCGTAGGCGATGTACTGCATCATCACCAGTTCGGAGAAGGCGAACGCGCCCGTCACCACCAGCAGGATGGCCGCGGCCGCGGTGATGATGCGGCCGGTCTGGGCGGTGCCGATGCGGACCGCCTCGGTCGTGCTCGCCCCCTGCGCGCGCGCTTCGACCATGCGCGACAACAGGAATACCTCGTAGTCGATCGACAGGCCGTAGATGATCGCGATGATCAACACCAGAATCGGCGACATGATCGGCTGCGGGGTGAAGTTGAGCAGCCCCG
The DNA here is from genome assembly GCF_040614455.1 of Nocardia sp. NPDC005978. Classification (NCBI taxonomy): domain Bacteria; kingdom Bacillati; phylum Actinomycetota; class Actinomycetes; order Mycobacteriales; family Nocardiaceae; genus Nocardia; species Nocardia sp. NPDC005978. Next base: position 10,549 of record NZ_JBEXUS010000088.1, on the reverse strand, counting down.
CGCCGTGCCCGTCGATGAAGATCCAGGTCAGGATGCCCAGCGTGGAGCCAAGGCCCAGCGCGCTCATGAGCGCGGCCTTGAGCGGCAGCACCAGCGATCCGAAGGTGAGGAACATCAGGATCGTGGTGATCAGCAGCACCAGGGCGATCATGATCGGCATGATGTCCAGCAGCGAATTGATGCTGTCCATCATCATGACCGGCTGCCCGGTGACCATCACCTCCGCGCCCTCGGGCACATCCATCGACCGCAGATAATCCACGGTCTCCTCGGGATGATCCGGCGTCACCACGGTGGCTTCGGTTTTCCACACGTTCGAGCCGTTCGGCGGTTTCGCCGGAATGCCGAACTGGGAGTTCTTCACCAGTCCCGGAGCCTGATTGGCCTGGGTGAGAATCGCGCCGATATCGCGGGAATTGTCGGTGACGATGACCAGCTGCACGGGATCGGATTTACGCAGCGGGAAGATCTCGTCGAAATGTTCCTGTGCCACACGAACTTTGTTGTCCGGCGGCAGATAGGTTTCGCTGATACCGCCGAACTGCAGATTCTTCACCGGAATGATGAGCAGCAGCAGCACGATGGTCAGCGGAATCGCGACCTTGAGCGGATGCTTCATGACCCAGGCGGTCTGCCGGCCCCAGAGGCCGTTCTCCACCTCTTCGGCGGTCTTGGTCTTGCGAATCCACTTCAGGCCCAGCGCATCCACGCGCGGGCCGAGAATGCCCAGGATCGCGGGCAGCACGGTGAGCGCGGAGACCATGGCCAGCAGCACGGCGGCGATGGTGCCGTAGGCGACGGACTTGAGGAAGCCCTGCGGGAACAGCAGCATGCCCGCGCTGGCGGCGATGATCATGGTGGCCGAGGAGGACACGGTGCGGCCCGCGGTCTGCACCGAGCGCCGGACCGCCGCCCTGGTGTCGTAGCCCTCGGCCAGTTCCTCGCGGAAACGGCTCACGATGAACAGGCCGTAGTCGATCGCCAGGCCCAGGCCGATCATCGACACCACGGCCATGACGAACGAGTTCACCTCGGTGAACTTGGTCAGGCCCATGATGATGCCGTTGGACGCGATGATCGTCAGACCGCCGATGATCAGCGGCAGCGAGGCGGCCACGATGCCGCCGAAGATGAGGAACAGCAGCACCGCGACGGCCGGCAGCGCCAGCATCTCCATGCGCTTGACGTCGCTGGAGATGGTGTCGTTCAGCGTGAACGCGATCGGCTGCATGCCCGCGACCTCGACAGTGACGTCCGGGATCTCGAAGGCGTTCTGCACGGCCTTGTAGCTGCGCAGCATGTCGTTGTCGTTGTTGCCCGCCAGGGCGAGGGTGGCGAACGCGTGCTTCTTGTCCTTGGAACCGAAGAAGCTCGGCGAGTACTCGCCGGTGGTGGTCCGCCAGTACGACCCGTTGACCTTGGAGATCTCGGGGTATTCCTCGGGCAGCCGATTGAGGGCCTCGACGACCTTCGCACTCCACTCCGGGTCGTCGATCGTCTTGCCCTCGGGCGCGCTGAACAGCAGCACGATGTCGCTGTTGTGATCGCGGCCGTAGGTCTGGTCCTGCAGGACCGCCGCCTTGGTCGACTCGGAATGCGGGTTGAACCAGCCGCTGGAGCTGAGATGGCTCTCTACCCCGAGCCCGAAGGCGCCGAGCCCGAGAAACCCGGCGATCGCCAAGCCCAGAACTGTGAAGCGCAGTTTGTAGACCAGGTCGCCCCAGCGGGTGAACACTAAGCGACTCCTTGAGCGGGGCGGGAGGTGAGCAGCGCTGACAGCGGCCGGAACGGCTGCAGCCATGCTCCCTCGTCGGGCAGCGACTCGAGACTGACCCGGGGCAGCGGTTCACGGAACACGCCCGGGATGTCCTCGAGATCGATGAACTCGAGAATATCCGACGTGACCGCCCAACTCGCGTGCTCGCGGAATCCCAGCACCTGGACGGGAACGCCGCTGGCGGCTATTTCCTCGAGTGGTGCGCGGAACGCCTGGCCATCGGCGGAGGCGACCATGATTCCGGCCAGCCCCGCGCCGCGGCGGCGTAGCTCGATATGGGCGAGCATATCGCTGTCGACGTCGGAATCTTCATCGATTTTGGGTTTTGCGAAGACTGCGTAGCCGACATTGCGAAGCGCCTCCACCCAGGGGCGCACCACGTCGGCGGTGCCGGGCGCGATGTTGGTGAAAACGGTGGCTTCGGGTTCCACGCGGGTGCGACTGCCGACCGAGAGTTCGGCGGTCCGGGCGAGCAGCCAACGACCCAGTGCGTCGAAACGCGGGCGATAGGCGGCGGTCGGGCGGCCACCGAGAATGGCTCCCAGTCCCATATCCAAATTGGGGGCGTCCCACACGAGGAGAACTCGGCGCACGTCCGATCCGGTGCCCGAGAGGCTCGTGTTGCCGGTTAGTTCCGACGACCCGGCGCCGTGCATTATTCCGGCAACATCCGCGACCTCCGGGGCCATCTCACTGACGCTCATGATTCGATCTTCCCCCAGATGAACTCATTGATCGCGCTACCCGCGCGGAGTCCTTTGCCCTCGAACTTGGTAATCGGGCGTTCAAAACCGATCGGTGCGTTTTCAAGATACTGCGCCGGGTCCCCGCCCGTGGTCGCATTCATGCCGATGAGCTGCGATTCTCCCGCGCCGACTTCGGCAATGTGTTCCGCGTAATCCGCGTGATCGGTCGCGACGTGCAACACGCCGCCCGGACGCAGCCGACTGGCGATGAGTGTCAGCGTGGTGGGCTGCAGCAGCCGGCGCTTGTGGTGCCGAGCCTTCGGCCAGGGGTCCGGGAAGAACACCCGGACACCTGTCAGCGACTCCGGAGCAATCATGTGCTCGAGGACCGAGACCGCGTCGCCGCGCAGCAGCCGGATGTTGTCGATCGACTCGCGCTCGATGCGCTGCACCAGCTGTGCCAGACCCGGGCGGTAGACCTCGACCCCGATGAGATTGAACTCCGGCTCGGCCTGGGCCATCGCCGCGGTGGCGGTGCCGGTGCCACAGCCGATTTCGATGATCAGCGGGGCGCTGCGGCCGAACCACTCGTCGGCGTCGAGCTTGTCCTGGGACACCTCGCGGCCGATGGCGGGCCACATGCGCTCCCAGGACTGCTGCTGCGGCTGGGTCAGGGCGCCCCGGCGGGACCGGAAGCTCGTTACCCGGGGGTAGAGACGATTGTCGCGGGGACGATCCACACCCGCGCCGGGGTGCGCGTCCGCGCCCGCGTGGTCGGCGGACCGCGGCCCGGGGACTGACTCGGCAGTGTGGTTCGCGGCGTCGTTCACGGCGTCCATTGTCCAGTATTGAGTAGTTACCGCAGCAATCGACTACGTGTTGGGGAGCGTATCGGCGCTCAGGCCGCCAGACCCGGCGCCTCGGCGGCGACCTGCGGCGACTGCTGCGCGAGCGAGAGCCCCAGCGTGACTCGCATTGCGGTGGTTGCCAATTCCAGCAGCCCGCGCCAGCGGGCGGGCGGCAGCGCCACCGACCAGACGGTCTCGGTTGTGGGTTCGCTGAGAGTTTTGCCCGCCAGCCGATCGGCCAGCCAATCGAGGGTCAGGGGCGTCGCCAGCGGCAGCAGCGAGAAATGCTCGCTGAGCCGATCCCGCAGGTACCAGACCGCCGCGCCGTTCGCCCGGTAGCGCTCGACCTGGGCGTCGATGCCCGACACGTGGATGACCTGATCACGGACCGGGTGCACCACCAGGATCGGGCAGGCCGGGGCGGTGTTGCCCAGGCGGATGTCGGCGAACATGTCCTCGAGCTCGGGCAGGATCTGCGCCAGCGGGCGGTGCAGGTAGTCCTCCAGGCGGCAGCCGACCAGCAGCGGCAGCGCGGCGATCGGGCCCAACTGCTCCGCGCGGCGCAGCAGGCGATGGCCGGCCGGGGTGAAGTCCTTGCGGACCACGTCGGCGAGCACGGGGTACGCCTGCTGCAGCGCGGCGATGACGATCGCCGGGAACCCGGCGTAGAGGCCGCCGTCCAGGCGCAGGAAGACCGCGGCCGGGTCGCCGACCGGCGCGCCCAGCACCGCACCGGCGATATCGAGTTCGGGGGCGTACTCCGGGGCCATCTCCACGGTCCACGAACTCGCCATGCCGCCGCCCGAATAGCCCCACACCCCGATCCGGGTTTCCGGGCGCAGGCCGAGCGGGGCGAAACGCAGGGCCGCGCGAATGCCGTCGAGGGTGCGGTAGCCGGGTTCACGGGCCACGCCGAAACCGCCCTTGGGGCCCTCGTGATCGGCGATGGTCACCGCCCAGCCGCGGCGCAGGGCGTTGGCGACCAGCATCCACTCCCACTGGGTGACCGAACCGGGGGCGAGCGCGCCGCGCCGCAGGGCGTAGGACGGGGCGCAGCGATCGGTCACCGAGTCCTGGGCGGACTGGAAGGCCAGTAGCGGGCGAGCCGCGTCGGGGGTCGCGCCCCGGGGCAGCAGGACGGTGGTGACGGCGACCTCGGGGCGGCCGTGCAGATCGTTGCTGCGGTACAGCAGCTGCCAGGCCGTGACCTGCTGCGGGATCACCCCGAGCAGGGCGAGTTCGACCGGGCGGGTGCGCAGGATGGCGCCCGGGGGTTGCATCGCCAGGCCCGGCGGGGTGTGGAAGAAGGGGTCGCGGCCGGGCGGGACCGGGCGGGCGGCGCCGGCGGCGCGGCGGTCGGCGGCCGCGGTCAGGTTCGCGTCGGGGCGCTGTGCCGCCGAGTCCGGCTGTCCCGTAAGGGAATCCGGATAGGCCGGTGTGGTGTCCACGCCGTCGGCATTGTGCTTGGTCACGGCTGCTGGCGACCTTCCTCGCTGAGTCCCGGTCATCGGGCTCGGGGGAACCGTCTGCACCGCTGTCGGCGGTGCCGCCGACCGGATCGAAACAGTAGGTGGTTTCGGAGGGGGTGGGAAGACCGTGCGTCGATGAATTGCGCTGTCGCACAGTTGGACCCGCAGTGGTATGAGTCGGTTTGTCCTGTTGAAGGGCACATTTCGGGCGTGCGGGAGCGAATCACCCCGTGCGCGAGCGGGTCCGGGCTAGGCTGCGCGCGTGCCGCACGGGCCGTCCCCGCGCATTCAGATCACCGGCCGAGCGCGCGCCGGCAAGTCGACGCTGCGAGACGCGCTGTCCCTGCTGTCGGCGCGGGAGACGGCGCCGCTGGATGTTCCGGGTCGCGCCGATCCGATCCTGGACGCCGACCTCGTCCTCTACGTCCTGCCCGGGGCCGCGAATTCGGCCGACCGCCGCCTGCTCGCCACCCTGTCCCCGGCCCGCACCCTCGTGGTCCTGAACAAGGCCGACGCCATCGGCTGCCGCTGGCCCGACGCGGCCGCCGTCGCGGACCGCCTCACCCGCGTCCTGGGCCACCGCACCTTCCCCGTGGTGGCGGCCCTGGCCGCCCGCACCCGCACCGGCACGTTCACCCCCGCCGACCTGCACACCCTGCACCGCCACCGCCACCACACGCCCCCCGCCTTCACCCTCCTCCCCGAGCTCTTCACGGACCCGTCCCTGGCCACCGACGCCCCCGCCCGCCAAACCCTGCTGGACCGCTGGACCCTCTACGGCGTCGCCTGCGCCCTGACCGCCCTGAACCACGCCCCCACCCTCCACCCCCGCCCCCTCCTCCAGATCCTCCACTCCGCCAGCGGCATAGACCCCCTCCACGAGGAGCTCCACACCCGCTACGTGGCCGCCGCGACCCGCCTCGCCGAGTCCGCCCCGCCCCACCCCCCTCCGCCGCCCGAACCGTTCGATTGAGCCGCCTCGGACCTCCGGCTCACGCGGTGACTCGATCCGTCCCGGGCGTGGTTGCCGGTGGCCTTGCGATGGGTCGTTGGACGAGCGCGGGCCCGTCCGGGTGTGCCGCGTCGTGTGTCGTCGGGGCGAGACGACGCGAGCGTTGGTGGGACCGTGAACACCACTGCGATGAGTCGGCCCACGCATCCGGGCACCCAAGTTGGGCCGGGGCAAGTCGGGGACGGGTTCGGTGACGAATTACGGGTGTTGGCGGGTGATCTCGTACGGGGGAGGGTCGTTGGGCGGGGCCGGGCAGCTCGGGGACGGTGAGCCGGGTGGAGTGACGCCTCGGAGCGGTGGGCAGTTGTTCGGCACGCTCGATTTGCCGGAGCACCGGTGTGCCTTGCCCGCGGCGGGAGGTGCGAGCGGGGCGGGGGACGCGGAGCAGACCGATCGGCGTCCGGCAGCCGAACGGAACGAAGCCGGGCTGGACAGCCGGAGCGGCGAGAGCTCGTCCACTTCGGTGATGGTGGGGGCCACGGCTGTTGGTGGACCGGATGCGGGGTTGACCGGAGCGGGGGAGGGGGTTGTCGCAGCCGAACCAGTGACGTCCGCGCCGGAGCGGGCGACCGTGCCTGCGGAGCTGTCAGCGCGGCCGCGGGAGTCGGCGGTTGTGACTGCCGAGCCGGTGACGTCCGTGCCGGAGCGGGCGGCTGTGCCCGTGGAGCAGCCGGTGCGGCTGCAAGAGACGTCGGTTGTGCCGGCCGAGCCGGTGGCGGGGGTGCCGGAGCGGGTCGCGGTGTTGGAGCCGGGGGTGGAGAAGGTGGTGGGGCGGTGGAACCCGCACGGGCTGGCCTTGTTGCTGGCCGTGGGGAGCGGGGGGTGCGGGCGAAGTGGGGAAGTGGTGTTGCTGGGTGGGGACGAATGGGGCGCGGCGCTGTTGCGGGCCGAGTTGGCTCGATGTGTGCCGCGGGTGGACGTAGTGGACGGTGGGGGCGCGGGGTGGGGGACGGTCGAATTCGATTCGGAGCCGAGGGAATCGGTGGTCAGGGGTGCGGGTGCGATCGAGGGCGGCGCGGAAGCGGGAACGTGCGTTTCGGGTGCGGCCGCAGCGGGGGCGTGGGTTTCGGGCGCTGCGGGGACGCGGATTTCGGGCGCGGGGGCTCCGTGGCGCGCGGGCGGGCGGCCGGTGGCCGTGGCGTGCGTCGTTCTGGAGGCGGGGGCGCCGGTCGGGCGGGAGACCGTCGGGGTGGTGTGTGCGCTGCGGGCGGCGGGAACACGGATCGTGTTCGCGCTGGAGGGGTTTGCCGCGCATGCGGAGTGGCGGGCGGTTCTCGCCGCGGACGCGCGGGTCCTGGGCGCCGGGGCGGCGATCGACATCGTTCCGGTCTCGGCGCGCCTGGCGGCGCTGGCCCGGGCGAACGGGGATGCGGCGCTGGCGGATCGGTCGGGTCTGGGGCTGCTGCACGCCCGGCTGGTGGCCGCGGCGGGCGCGGGGGCGGTGGGGGACCAGGTAGCGCTGGTGCGCGCGCGAGTGCTCGCCCAGACGCGGGAACGGATCGGCCTGGAGCTCGGGAAGCTGCGCGACGGCGGGGATGTCGCGGCACTGCGTGCCGAGCGGGCCGCCCTGCTCGCGGTCGGGGACGGCGGGCGCGGGCCCGCCATGTCGCTGCTGCGGAATCGATTGCATTTGGCGCGCGTGGATCTCGTGCACGACGTCGGGGTGCGGGTGCGCGGGCTGCACACCGGCGCGCGGGCGGAGATCGAACGACTGCCCCGCGCCCGGCAGCCGGCGTATCCCCGCGTCCTGCAGGACGCAGTGGAAAAGATCACACGGGAGATCGACCGGGCGGTGCGGACGCGACTCGCCGAGTTGACCGGCCTGGTCGAGCGGTCGGTCGGAATCGCCGGGGACACACCGCCCCCGGCCCCCGACACGCCCGGGGTGCGACACGAAGATCGGCGGCCGCGGGTGGGCGCCGGACCGGATCCGCGCTGCCGGGGTGTCGAAGATCATCTGATGATCGCGCTGGGCGCCTCCGCCGGGTTCGGGCTGGGCCGGCTGATGATGGCCCCGCTGGCCCTCTGGGAGGCCCTGGAATACGGAATCGTGCCGGTCAGTCTCCTGCTGGGCGCCGCCGTCGCGGCCTGGGTCGTGCGGGCCCGCCGCGAACTCGCCGACCGCGCGCATCTCGGCCAATGGGTCGCCGACGTGCTGGTCAACGTGAAGGCGCAGCTGGAACAGCGGGTCGCGACGGCCCTGGTGGAAGCCGAGGAACGGCTTACCGAATATGTGGTGACCTCGAGCACCGCCCGACTCGTCGAAACAGACCGTCGGGTAGGGGAATTGGAGGCGCGATTGCGGCAGGCCGCCCAGCGTAGGCCCGCTTTACTGACCGCTTGTGAACGTGACCTGACCGCACTCGAATTCGCATAGTCGCTGGTCGGAGGTTTCGACCCGGTACCGACTGGACAACCCGATTCCATACGCCGGGATATATGGCGTTAACCTCTATGGCAGGAACCTGGGCGTCCGCTTGGTCCTTGTACGCCGTCCAGCCGGGACGGCTATCGGCAAGTCGTGGTGGCCGCCTTGCCGCAATTGGTGGCACTCGGTGTCGCGAGCACCCCGGGCCCCCTATCTCAGGAGAGTTGTTTCATGACCTCAGCGACCATTCCTGGTCTTCACGATGGCACCGCGCCCACCGAGCACAAGGAACTGCTTGCCTGGGTACAGGAGGTCGCAGAACTCACCCAGCCCGATCGCGTGGTCTGGGTGGACGGCTCCGAGGAAGAGGCGGTGCGGCTCTCCGAGCAGCTCGTCGCGGCCGGCACGTTCAAGAAGCTGAACGAGCAGAAGAAGCCGAACTCGTACCTGGCCCTCTCCGATCCCTCCGACGTCGCGCGCGTCGAATCTCGCACCTACATCTGTTCGCGCAACGAGTCCGACGCGGGCCCGACCAACAACTGGGTCGACCCGGCCGAGATGCGCGCCACCATGACCGAGCTGTACCGCGGTTCCATGAAGGGCCGCACCATGTACGTGGTGCCCTTCTGCATGGGCCCGCTGGGCGCCGACGACCCGAAGCTGGGCGTCGAACTCACCGACTCCGAGTACGTCGTGGTCTCCATGCGCGTGATGACCCGCGCCGGCTCGGCCGCGCTGGACAAGCTCGGCACCGATCGCCCGTACGTGAAGGCGCTGCACTCGCTGGGCGCCCCGCTGGCCGAGGGCCAGGCCGACGTGCCGTGGCCGTGCAACGACACCAAGTACATCACCCACTTCCCCGAGGACCGCGAGATCTGGTCCTACGGTTCGGGTTACGGCGGCAACGCGCTGCTGGGCAAGAAGTGCTACTCGCTGCGCATCGCCTCGGCCATGGCGCACGACGAGGGCTGGCTGGCCGAGCACATGCTCATCCTCAAGCTCATCTCGCCCGAGAACAAGAACTACTACGTGGCCGCCGCCTTCCCGTCGGCCTGTGGCAAGACCAACCTCGCGATGATCCAGCCGACCATCCCGGGCTGGCGCGCCGAGACCCTCGGCGACGACATCGCGTGGATGCGTTTCGGCGCGGACGGCCGCCTGTACGCGGTCAATCCGGAGTTCGGTTTCTTCGGCGTCGCGCCGGGCACCAACCACTCCTCCAACCCGAACGCGATGGCCACCATCGACGCGGGCAACACGGTCTACACCAACGTGGCGCTCACCGATGACGGCGATGTGTGGTGGGAGGGCCTCGAGGGCCAGCCCGATCACCTCATCGACTGGAAGGGCAACGACTGGTACGAGCGGGAGTCCGAGACGCTTGCCGCGCACCCGAACTCGCGCTACTGCACCCCGATGTCGCAGTGCCCGACCCTGGCTCCCGAATGGGACGACCCGCAGGGCGTGCCGATCTCGGCGATCCTGTTCGGCGGTCGCCGCAAGACCACCGTCCCGCTGGTGACCGAGTCCTTCGACTGGCAGCACGGCGTGTTCATGGGCGCCACGATGTCCTCGGAGCAGACCGCCGCCGCCGAGGGCAAGGTCGGCACCGTCCGCCGCGACCCGATGGCCATGCTGCCCTTCCTGGGCTACCACGTGGGCGACTACATGAACCACTGGGTGAACCTGGGCAAGAACGCCGACGCGGAGAAGCTGCCGAAGATCTTCTACGTCAACTGGTTCCGCCGCGGCGGCGATGGCCGCTTCCTGTGGCCCGGATTCGGCGAGAACTCCCGCGTGCTGGAGTGGATCGTCGGCCGCATCGAGGGCACCGCCCAGGGCGAGGCCACCCCGATCGGCACCGTGCCGCACGCCTCCAACCTCCTGCTGGAGGGTCTGGACGTCAACGCGGCCGACGTCGACGAGGCGCTCGTGGTGAACGCCGAGGAGTGGAAGCGCGAGCTCCCGATGATCGAGGAGTGGTTCGAGTTCGTCGGCGACAAGCTGCCCTCGGGCGTGCGCGACGAGTTCGAGGCCCTGAAGCAGCGCCTGGGCTGAGCTCCCCCGCCTCCCCGAATATTCAGCGCCCGGCTGAGATCCGTCGCCCGCCATGCATGCGGGCGACGGTTGGGTGCCGAACCGATTCTGGGCGTGCCCCCGGAGTTACCCCGACCGGTACGAGATCAGCCGTCGCCTGGGCGATCGAAAGATCGTGATTCGGGCCTGGGCGGGATGCCACACCCTCGGGGCAAGCACGGGTGAGCTCTGCACTTGCAACTGACTACGGCCCCGGCGGCGCCCCAGTGGGGGCCGCCCGGGGCCGTTGAAGGCGGCGGGTATAAGCGCCCCCGAGGTACCGGGGGTGTGGCGCGGGTGGGCGGGGCCCACC